>NZ_ANKP01000035.1:0-6593 GCF_000319775.1 Cupriavidus sp. HMR-1 | reverse complement strand
CGCTGCCATCGGGTCCGCCACGCTCGATCAGCGCCACGCGGGCGCCGGCGCGCACGAGCTGCCAGGCGGATAACCGCCCGGCCAGGCCGGCACCGAGGATGGCGACATCGAAGGACTGTACTGCTGTCATGAGATTGTTTGCCGGCGGCATGAGAAAGGTATGTGCCGTCCGGCCTCCGGTTGGGTGAATACCGCCGCGCCGCGTGGGGGCGCCGCGCGCGGGACTCAGGTGCTACGGGTACTGCGGATACTGCCGGGCGCGGCCACAAGGGCCGCACCCGTCTGCACGTCGGCGCAGATAGCGGCTTACGAGTAGATCTTCGAGCCCGTCTTCACGAACTCGATCGACTTCTCCTGCATTCCGCGTTCGGCTTCCGGCAACGATGCCGCGTAGTCGCGCACTTCCTGCGTGATCTTCATCGAGCAGAACTTCGGGCCGCACATCGAGCAGAAGTGGGCGATCTTGGCGCCTTCGGCCGGCAGCGTGGCGTCGTGGAACGAACGCGCGCGCTCGGGATCGAGACCGAGGTTGAACTGGTCTTCCCAGCGGAACTCGAAGCGCGCCTTGGACAGCGCGTTGTCGCGGAGCTGCGCGCCGGGCCAGCCCTTGGCCAGATCGGCGGCGTGCGCGGCAATCTTGTACGTGATGATGCCCTCGCGCACGTCTTCCTTGTCCGGCAGGCCCAGATGCTCCTTCGGCGTGACGTAGCACAGCATCGCGGTGCCCATCCAGCCGATGTTGGCGGCGCCAATGCCGCTGGTGATGTGGTCATAGCCCGGCGCGATGTCGGTGACCAGCGGTCCCAGCGTGTAGAACGGCGCTTCGTAGCAGTGCTTGAGCTCTTCGTCCATGTTGGCCTGGATGCGCTGCAGCGGCACGTGGCCCGGGCCTTCGATCATCACCTGCACGTCGTGCTCCCACGCCTTGGCGGTCAGTTCGCCAAGCGTGCGCAGTTCGCCGAACTGGGCGTCATCGTTCGAATCGGCGATACAGCCCGGACGCAGACCATCACCCAGGCTGAACGACACGTCGTACGCCTTCATGATTTCGCAGATCTCGTCGAAGTGCGTGTACAGGAAGTTTTCCTTGTGGTGCGCCAGACACCACTTGGCCATGATCGAACCACCGCGCGAGACGATGCCGGTCACGCGGTCGGCCGTCATCGGCACGTAGCGCAGCAGCACGCCGGCGTGGATCGTGAAGTAGTCCACGCCCTGCTCCGCCTGCTCGATCAGCGTGTCGCGGAACATTTCCCAGGTCAGGTCCTCGGCGATACCGCCGGTCTTGTCCAGCGCCTGGTAGATGGGCACCGTGCCGATAGGCACCGGCGAGTTGCGCAGGATCCACTCGCGCGTTTCGTGGATGTGCTTGCCGGTGGACAGATCCATGATGGTGTCGGCGCCCCAGCGGATCGACCACACCATCTTTTCCACTTCCTCGGCCAGCGACGACGTCACCGCCGAATTGCCCAGGTTGCCGTTGATCTTGACGCGGAAGTTGCGGCCGATCGCCATCGGCTCCAGTTCCGTGTGGTTGATGTTGGCCGGGATGATGGCGCGGCCGGCAGCCACTTCGCGGCGTACGAACTCCGGCGTCATATCTTCCGGACGCAGCGGCAGAGCGGCGCCCAGGGCGTTGCCCGGATGCTGTCGCAGCAGCGCCTTGTACTCGGGCTTGTCGTAGAGCGCCTGCAGGTTCAGCGATTCGCGCAGCGCCACGTATTCCATTTCGGGCGTGATGATGCCCTTGCGTGCGTAGTGCATCTGCGACACGTTCGCGCCGGCCTTGGCGCGGCGCGGGTTCGTCAGTTGCGCGAAGCGCAGGTGTGCCGTGGCAGGGTCATTGGCGCGTGCCAGGCCATACTCCGACGACAGGCCAGTCAGCACCTCGGTGTCGTTGCGCTCTTCGATCCACTTGGCGCGGACGGGCGGCAGGCCGGCCTTCAGGTCGATATGCACGTCCGGATCGCTGTACGGGCCCGAGGTGTCGTAGACGGGAATCGGCGGGTTCGCCATCTCGCCCTTCTCGGTGCGCGTGGCGGTCTGCAGGATCGTGCGCAGCGGCACGCGGATGTCCGGCCGGCTGCCGGTGATATAGGTCTTGCTGGAAGCCGGATAGGCGAATTTCTGGTCGAGATCGCTTTCGAGCGATTCAAACGAAGCAGCGGGGGCAGTACGGGCCATGGGTATCGTCCTCTCTCATGCGGGGATGGACGAAACCAGGAGCCCTGTGAGGTCCGTCGCGCGGCATGGCCAGCGGCGGTGTCCCGTTTGTGCGGATCAAAGTGGAAATCCGCGGGACTAGAGCAATTCGGTTCTATTTGAAACTTCCCACGCCGGTACTAGCCGGATCGGGTTCGAAGGGACTCTCTCAGCCGCCCGGCCCATCCGAACGGCACCCCTGTTTCATCCAACGGGGTGAATTTAAGCACAAGCCCCTGCCTGACGCCAGCCAAAGATCGGTTGCATCTGTCATGCGTCACAGTATCGGAATCGACATGTTGCGGTGCACGATAACGGCGGATGCAGGCAGGCTGACGGGTCTTGTGGCGGGATTCGGCAGTGTTGCGCGCGCCGTTGTTGCCGTACCATGAACCGCATCAGGCCGCCCCCTCGATCGAATTCCGCACGCAGGAGATGCCATGGACGCCACATCCTTTCCCGATGCCGGCAGTGCGCAAACCCATACGGTGTTCAACCAGGTGCCCGATCTGGCGCACTACAACCTGTTCGAGTCGGACCCCTGCCTGCGTGCCGCGCTGGATCGCCTGGGCGGCGCGTGGCACGCCGATACGCTCGCCGCATTCGGCGCGCGGCTGGGCGATCCGGAGGTGCAGGCATGGGCCGCGGACGCCAACCGATTCATCCCCGAGCTGCATACGCACAGCCGCACTGGCGAGCGGATCGACCAGGTGGAATTCCACCCATCGTGGCACAACCTGCTGACGCTGCTGCGCAGCCAGCAACTCCAGGCCCTGCCCTTCGCCCAGCCACGCCCCGGCGTCTGGGCCGCGCGCACGGTGGGCTACTTCCTGCAGGCCCAGGTTGAATCCGGCTCGCTGTGTCCCACCACGATGACGCTCGCAAGTATTCCGGTCCTGCGCAAGGAACCCGCGTTGTTCCGCGATCTCGAACCGCGCCTCTACGCTACCGAACACGATGCGCGCGACCTGCCGTGGCGCGACAAGACCGCCGTGATGATCGGCATGGGCATGACCGAGAAACAGGGTGGCTCTGACGTGCGCGCCAACACCACGGTGGCGCTGCCCGTGCGCGGCGACGGCCGGGGCGCCGAATACGCGCTGACGGGCCACAAGTGGTTTTTCTCGGCGCCGATGTGCGACGCGCATCTGGTGGTCGCCCGCATGGGCGCGGCCGACGGGCCACTATCGTGCTTCTTCGTGCCACGCTTCCGCGACGACGGCAGCAAGAATCCAGTCCAGATCCAGCGGCTCAAGGACAAGCTCGGCAACCGCTCCAACTCGAGCAGCGAAGTCGAGTTCCGCGGCACCACCGGCATCCTGATCGGCGAGGAAGGCCGGGGCATCCCCACGATCATCGAGATGGCCACCAACACGCGGCTCGACTGCGTGATCGGCAGCGCGGCGCTGCTGCGGGCCGGTCTGGTGCAGGCGCTCCACCATGCGCGGCACCGCATGGCGTTCGGCAGGCTGCTGGCGGACCAGCCGCTGATGCGCAACGTGCTGGCCGACCTGACGCTCGAATCCGAGGCCGCCACACTGATGATGATGGCGCTGGCTCATGCCTTCGAACATGCCGACGACGATCCGCTGGCCGCCGCCTGGAAGCGCGTGATGACCCCGGCGGCCAAATTCTGGATCTGCAAGCGCGCGCTGGAGGCCACCGGCGAGACGATGGAGGTCTGGGGCGGCAACGGCTACGTGGAGGACGGCCCGATGGCGCGGCTGTATCGCGAAGCGCCGGTCAACTCGATCTGGGAAGGCTCGGGCAACATCATGTGCCTGGATGTCCTGCGCGCGCTCCAGCGCGATCCTGGCGATGGCGCGCGCATCCTGCAGGATCTGGCGCGGCTGTCGAATGGTGACGCCGCCGTGCGCGCGGAGCTGGCGTCGCTGCAGGCGATGCTGCGAGAGCCCGCTGAACAGCTCGAAACCAGCGCGCGACGTTTTGCGCAAGGACTGGTGCTGACGGCACAGGCGGCGCTGATGATCGCGCACGGCAATGCCGAATCGGCGGCGCTATTCGTTGCAAGCCGGCTTGGCCGCCAGCACGGCCGCGTGTTCGGCACGCTCGACGCCGACTCCAGCACGCTGGCACGCATCGCGGCACGCGCCTGGCCCGCCTGAGGCCACCGAAAAGCAACGACAGTCCGTGCGGAGAGATCGCACGAAAGTTGATGTGCCGCAATTCACTCATCTTCATGGGGAAGCGTGCACTCCGTAAACGTTGAGGTGACGGGCAGTCGGCCCGCTGCGAAATCCAAGTCACCCAACGGACGACGCATGCCTTGCGGCGTGCGTCGAATAGCCCCATGACTATCAGCAAACGTCTGTTACTTACGCTCTCCATTGCACTGCTCGCGCTGCTCTTTGTCGGCATCGGCGGCATCTGGCAAATGAACGAATCGGAGAAACGCCTCGAGTACTTCAACGACAACACGCTAGGCAGCGTGCATGACCTGAATACCGTCGCCGAATCGGTCGCCGCAATGCGTATCGAGTTGTATCGCCACGGCCTCAGCGAGGATGCCAAGGGTCTGGCCGAGATCGAGCAACAATTCGACGAAGCCAGCAAGCGCTTTGACAGGATGATCGACAAGTACGCGCACGATAACGTCTCGGACGAGACGGACCGCACAATGCTTGCGGCCGATCGCGCCGCGGTCAAACACTATCGCGACCAGATCCCGGCTTTCTTCGAGCGCTCCCGTACCGGCGACTATGCCGGCGCGAAGCAGATGCTGACGGCCGGCGAACTGTTCAAGGCCTCCCTGGCGCTGCGTAAGGCGGTGGCCGAGCACCTCGAGTACAACACCAAGCAGGGCGGGATCGCCGTGGACAACAACAAGGCCCAACATGCACGGTCTGTCAGCATTTCCCTGAGCGTGATCGTCATTACCCTCGCCCTCACGGCGATCATGGCGCTGATGCTGTTCCGGCGGATCCGAGGCAGCCTGGCGCAGATCCAGGGCTCGCTCGAGTACGTCAGCCGAACACTCGACCTCGATCATCGTGCCGTCGTGGACAGGCTCGACGAAATCGGCCTGACCGCGCAATCCTTCAACACGCTGATCGAGCGCGTGGCGAATATGTTGCGCGACGTACGTCGATCGACCGATTCGGTCGGTGTCGCGGCCGCGCAGATTGCCGCCGGGAACACCGACCTGTCCTCACGCACGGAACAACAGGCGGCCTCGCTCGAGGAGACCGCCTCGAGCATGGAGCAATTGAGCACGACTGTCCGCCAGAACGCCGACAACGCCCAGCAGGCATCGTCGCTGGCCAGCAACGCCGCGCAGGTGGCCGATGAAGGCAACCAGGCGGTCAACCAGATGGTGGAGACGATGGGCGCGATCAGCACCAGTTCCGGGCGCATCGCCGAGATCACGAACATGATCGAAGGCATTGCGTTCCAGACCAACATCCTCGCGCTCAATGCCGCCGTGGAGGCAGCGCGCGCCGGAGAACAGGGCCGCGGTTTCGCCGTGGTGGCGGGCGAAGTGCGCAGCCTGGCGCAACGGTCTTCCAGCGCTGCCAAGGAAATCAAGGATCTGATCGAAGCCTCGGCGGAAACCGTGCGTGCCGGCTCCGAGCAGGCGCATGACGTGGGCAGTACGATGACCGAAATCCAGCAAGCCGTGAAACGTGTATCGGACATCATCACGGAGATCTCGGCGGCCTCGCAGGAGCAAAGCACTGGCATCGAGCAGGTGGGACACGCAGTGGGCCAGATGGACCAGGTTACGCAGCAGAACGCGGCGCTGGTCGAAGAAGCCGCCGCCGCCGCGCAGTCGCTGGACGAGCAAGCCAGCAAGCTGCGCGAGATGGTAGGCCAGTTCAGGATGAGCGTCTGAGTACGCCGTCTGCAGTCGTCACCCGGCACGCCGCCAACGCGGCGGCGTGCGTCAATCGGCCGCCACGGTTTCGAGAATCCGCAACGTCACATGCGGCGCGTAGCGAATCAGGTCGTGGGCGCGCTCGCCGATCATGATTGCCGGCGCGTTTGTGTCACCGCCGATCAGCGTCGGCATGATCGAAGCATCCACCACCCGCAGGCCCTCGATGCCGCGCACGCGCAGTTGAGGGTCCACTACCGCCAGCGGGTCCATGCCCATGCGACAGGTGCCTACCGGCTGACAGGCCGATTGCGCGTGCGCGCGAATCCAGGCCCGTGCGGCTTCGTCATTGCCGCCGTCGTCACGCAGTTGGCTCAGCCGCAGATCCTGCCCGCCGAATGCCGCAAGCGGCGCCTGCGCCAGGATACGCCGCGCGATACGCAACCCGTCGAGCAGGGCATCCATGTCCTGCGGATCCGACAGATAATGCGGATCGATCAGCGGCGCCTTGCGCGGGTCCGGCGACGCCAGCCGCACCGCGCCACGGCTGCGCGGG
>NZ_ANKP01000034.1:0-28226 GCF_000319775.1 Cupriavidus sp. HMR-1 | reverse complement strand
ACGCCAGCAGCCGCAGCCCCGACGCCAATGGCAGCGCCTGCGGCCCCCAGCGTTGCTCCGGCCATCGCACCGGCTCCAAGCTGTGGCCCGCCGGACACCAGCCCGGTGGCAATGCCCGGCCCGAAGATGCCCAGGGCCAGCATGGACAGCGAAGCCAGCATGATGACCAGCGCCTGGTCGATGGAGGGCTCGGCACCTGCGGGAATCCTGAACTCGGCAAACAGCCCGGTGCCGATCCCCACGATGACCGCGAGCACCAGCACCTTGATGCCCGAAGACACCACATTGCCCAGCACCTTCTCGGCCAGGAACGCCGTCTTGTTCCAGAGGGCGAACGGCACCAACACGAAGCCCGCGAGCGTGGTCAGCTTGAACTCGATCAGCGTCACGAAGAGCTGCACCGCCAGCACGAAGAAGCACAGGAGGACGATGCCCCACGCGAGGAACAGCACCACGATGGAGGTGATGTTGACGAACACCTCCGGGAAGCCCGCCATCTGCTTGATCTGCTCCAGGATGGGGGCCGCCGCGTCGATGCCGGTCTTGGCCAGCCGCCCCGGCTGCAGGAAGTTGCCCATGCTCACGCTGGAACCGCTGGCCGTCAGGCCCAGCCCCGCGAAAGAGCGAAACACCACGCCCGCGAGCATGTTGAAGTTGCCGATGATGTAGGCGAAGGCGCCCACATAGAGCACCTTGCGGATCAGCTTGGCGATCACGTCCTCGCCCTGGCCGCTGGCATGGCCCATCGCCCAGAACAGTCCGGCGAGCGTCATGTCGATGACGATCAGCGTGGCTGTCAGAAACGCCACCTCGCCCTGCAGCAGCCCAAAGCCCGAGTCGATGTAGCGCGAGAAAACATCGAGAAAGCGGTCGATGACCGATACGTCGTTCATGGCCCGGCCCCGTCAGCGGTTGTAGAAATCGACGGGGTGCGGCGTGTATGGCGTTCCAGAGCCCAGAAAGCGCCGCGTGATTTCGCGCCCGCGCTCCGTGGCCGCGGCCTGCCGCGCCTGCTCCAGCGATACGGCGCGATCCTGCGTGAGCTGCAAGCGTTGCGTCTGGATCGACTGCTTGGCCTGCAGGGCCAGCAACTGGTTCATGGCCTGCATCGCTTGCAGCGCGCCCACGGCCGATTGGCTCTTACCCACGAGGTCAGCCAGCACGGCCTCGTCATCCTTGAGGTTCTGCGAGGCCTGGGCCTGCATCTGCATCGCGGTCTGCAGGCTGGTGAGCGTGTTCTTCCAGCGTTCCTGCGTGTCCCGGTACATCTGGTCGCCGCTCACGGTGGCAGCGTACTGCTCGGGATACAGGCGCTTGAACTCCTTGTCCATGTTCGTCACGTCGTAGGCCAGGCCCTTGGCCTGGTCGATCAGCCGCTGGGTCAACGCCAGGTTGGCGCGCAACTGACCGACCACGCTGGATGGCAAGCTCGCCAGGTTGCGCGCCTGGTTCTCCAACATCTTGGCCTCGTTCTGCAACTGCTTGATCTGGTTGTAGAGCTGCTGCAGCGTCTGGATGGCCGTCAGCATGTTCTGCACGAAGTTGGACGGATCGAACACGATGAGGGCCGCCGCGGGCTGGGCGAACATCAGGGAGCCGGTCAGGACGGCGGCGATTGCGGCGGGAAGGATGCGGGTTTTCATGGTGAGTTCTCCTGCGGGTGGGAAGGAAACGAGGACAGCAGTTCGGCGGCCCAATGCAGGCCGCGATGGCGCAGCCAGGTGGCCGCGAACGGGGTGGAAGCGGAAGATGTGGAGGTGGTGGCGGCAGCGAGCACCGCGTCGATGTCGCGCTGGTCTTGCGGCGTGGACGCACCCGCGAAGGCCAAGGTCGCGGCGCCCAGGTCGAGGTCGAACAGGCGATTGCCGAGACGCGACTGGTAGTAGTAGTCCCGCTTGGGCTGTGCAGTCGCCACGATCTCGATCTGGCGGCTGTTGAGCCCGAAGCCTTCGTAGATCGTGCGAATCTGCGGCTCGGTCGCCTGCGGGTTGGGCAGGAAGATGCGGCTCGCGCAGCTCTCGATGATGGCCGGCGCGATGCTCGAATCCTTGATGTCCGCCAGGCTCTGCGTGGCAAAGATGACGCTGACGTTCTTCTTCCTGAGCGTCTTGAGCCACTGGCGGATGTGCGCCGCAAACACCGGGTCATCGAGAAACAGCCACGCTTCGTCGAGGATCAGCAGCGTCGGCGCACCGTCAAAGCGTTCATCGAAGCGCGCAAAGAGGTAATGCAGCACGGCCATGACAGCGGCCTTGCTGTGCATCAGTTCCTCCATCTCGAAGCACTGCACGGAACCAGCGCCCAGGCGATCCGAATCCGCATCCAGCAACTTGCCGTGTGCGCCACCTAGCACATAGGGCGCCAGCGCTTGCCGCAGTGCGTTCGATTGCAGCAAGACGGAAAGCCCGGTCATCGTGCGCTGCTCCAGCGGAGCACCGGCGAGACTGCCGAGTGCCGACCAGATGGCCACCTTCTCGTCGGGGCCGACCGCGACACCCTCATGCCGCAAGCGGCCTTCGAGCCATTCGGCCGCCCAGGTGCGATAGCCCTCGCGGTCGATGCGGGCGAGCGGCTGGAAGGCAATTTCTCCATCCGTGCCCAGGTCGTAGTGCTCGCCGCCCAAGCCCAGGATGGTGGCGCGCATCGAGCGCCCCATGTCGAAGGCGAAGATGCGCGAGCCGCGATAACGACGGAACTGCATCGCCAAGGTGGCGAGCAAGACCGACTTGCCCATGCCCGTGGGGCCGGCCACCAAGGTATGGCCCACGTCGCCAATGTGCGTCACCAGCCGGAACGGCGTTGCCCCCTCGGTGCGCGTGACGATCAGCGGCGGGCCGTCGAGGTGGTCGTTCTTCTCCGGCCCGGCCCATACGGCGGACACCGGCATCAGATGTGCCAGATTCAGCGTCGAGATGATGGGCTGGCGCACGTTCGCGTAGGCGTGCCCCGGAATCGACGATAGCCAGGCATCCACGGCATTGAGCGTTTCGGGGATCGTCACAAAGCCGCGCCCCTGGATGACGCGTTCCACCATGCGCAGCTTCTCATCGGCCTTCGCCGGGTCGGCATCGAGCACCGTCACCGTGGTGGTGACATAGCCGAAGGCCACTTGGTCGCTGCCCAGCTCCTGCAACGCCGCATCGGCATCCGCCGATTTTTTGCTCGCGTCGGTATCGACCAGCGGGGTTTCCTGCTGGAAGATGGTTTCGCGCAGCAATGCGATGACGTTCTTGCGCTTGGCGAACCATTGGCGGCGCAGGCGGGAAAGCTCCTTTTCCGCATCGGCTTTGTCGAGGCACAGGAACCGGGTTGACCAGCGATACGCAAAGCCGAGGCGGTTGAGGTCATCCAGAATCCCCGGCCAGGTCGAGGTCGGGAAGCCGCGCACCGTCGCCACGCGCAGGTGCTGATCGCCCAGCATGGGCGCCAGCCCGCCAATGAGCGCGGAATCGGCCAGCAGCGCATCGAGATGGAATGGCACTTCCGGCACACCGACGCGATAGCACCGCGTGGAGATGGTCGAGTGCAGGTAGGTCAGCGTCTGGCTGTCATCGAGCCACGCGATCTCCGGCATCACGCCATCGAGCAGGTCAAAGATGCGATCCGTTTCCGCGACGAAGGCCGTCAGGCGCTCGCGCCAGTCCACGCCTTCGGTCGGACGGTTCTCGTAGAGCAGGCCCGCCGCGCGGGCGCGTGCCTCCTCGGGCGGCAGATACATCAGCGTCAGGTGGTAGCCGCTCTCGAAGTGGTTGCCCGAGTCCTGGAAGGCGGCGCGGCGTTCCTCGTCTACCAGCCACGACAGCGGCTCGGGAAACTCCGAGTGCGGGTAGTTGGCGGCGGGCCGGCGCTCGGCTTCGATGAACAAGGCCCAGCCCGAACCCAGCCTGCGCAACGCGTTGTTCAATCGTGCTGACGTAGAGATCAGCTCGCCCTGCGTGGCACTGTCGAGGTCGGGGCCACGAAAGCGCGCCGTGCGCTGGAACGAGCCATCCTTGTTCAGCACGACGCCCGGCGCAACCAGCCCGGCCCAGGGCAGCCAGTCGGCCAGCAATGCGGGCCGCTGGCGGTATTCGGCAAGGTTCAGCATGGCATTCCCCTCACACGTCCAGCAGCGGCCGGTGCTTGATGTGGCGGGCGAAGACCTGCATGAACTGCGGATCGACGCGCGCGCCCCAAACCGCCAGCGCATGACCGACGATCCAGAGCACCACGCCGGGAATCCACATCTGCAAGCCCAGGCCCACGGCAGCGGCCAAGGTGCCGTTGGTGATGGCCACGGTGCGCGGAGCGCCGCCCATCAAAATCGGCTCGGTCAGCGAGCGATGCAGCGGCACCTCAAAGCCGGGAGCGAAGCCCTGCACGCCATCGTGGGCCGCGTTCATACGACGGCCCCGCCCGAGAAGCTGAAGAACGACAGGAAGAACGAGGACGCGGCAAACGCGATCGACAGACCGAAGACGATCTGGATCAGCTTGCGGAACCCGCCCGAGGTATCGCCGAAGGCCAGCGCCAGGCCCGTGGCGATGATGATGATGACCGCGATGATCCGGGCCACCGGCCCCTGGATGGATTCGAGGATGGATTGCAGCGGCCCTTCCCAGGGCATCGAGGAACCCGCGGCCTGGGCGGTGCCCGCAAGCAGCAGCATCAGCGCCGCGAGCATCAAGCCTTGCATGGCCGGGCGAGCCAGGTTATCCAGCCGCGCGGGCCGGCGAAGAGGATTTGCGGAAGTACGGAAAGCAGGAACGATCATCTGCGTCATGGCAGTTCTCCAGAGTGGTCAGGGGACGGGGAGGAAAGGTCGGACTGCGGCAGCAGCTCCGGGAATGGAGCCTCCAGTGCATCCGCCAGTTGGTAGCCCACGCCATCGAAGCCGACGACGCGGGCGATGCTCTCGATGCGGCGCTTGCGCCCGCGCCCGGCGATGTGGATGACCACATTGACCGCTTCCGCGATCAGCGCACGGGGCGGGTTCACCGCCACTTCGAGAATCAGTTGCTCCAGGCGCAGCAATGCGCCCAGCGCGGAGCCGGCGTGGATGGTGGCGACGCCGCCTGGATGGCCGGTGCCCCAGACCTTGATGAGATCCAGCGCCTCGGCGCCGCGCACCTCGCCGACGACGACACGATCCGGGCGCAGGCGCATCGAAGACCGCACCAGCTCGGTCATGGACACCACGCCCTGGCGTGTGCGCAGCGGTACGTGGTCGCGGGCTGCGCATTGCAGCTCCACCGTGTCTTCGAGCACCAGCACGCGGTCGCCGGTGGCGGCGATCTCGGCCAGCAACGCATTGGCCAGGGTGGTCTTGCCGGTACTCGTCCCACCGGCGATCAGGATGTTCTGGCGCTCGCGCACAGCGCGCACCAGCAGGCCCGCCTGTGCGGCGGTCATCATCCCGTCCTCGATGTAGCGCGACAACGGGATCACGCCGAAGGCGCGCTTGCGCAGCGCGAAGGCTGGCCCCGGTGCAGCGGGCGGCAGGATGCCCTCGAAGCGTTCGCCGGTTTCCGGCAGCTCGGCTGTCAGCAGTGGCTGACCCCGATGCACTTCGGCGCCGACGTGGGCAGCCACGAGGCGGATGATGCGTTCGCCATCGGCCTCGGACAGCTCCACGCCCATCGGCGCGCGGCCCGTGGACAGGCGATCCACCCAGAGCGTCCGGTCGGGATTGAGCATGATTTCCACCACGTCCGGGTCTTCGAGCGCGGCAGCGATCAGCGGCCCCATTGCCGTGCGCAGCATCTGGATGCGGCGATCCAGCGATGTGGCCGTGAAGGAGGAAGGAACGGCGCTCATGAGGCTCGCTCCTGTGCTTCGGCCGTGTCCGCCATCCGCATCGGATCGGGATTCAGTTCGTCCACCACGTCGCGCACCAGACTGCGCCCACGCAGCAGGTGGCGGCCAAGCTGTTCGACAAACTGCTCGAAGCGGGCCTTGCCCTGGGCGCGGGCGGCGTCCTGATGGGCCTCGGGAACAGGTGTGCTGACGGTCAGGAAGTAGCGGATGAACAGCGCCAGCGTTTCGATGGCAATGTTCTGGTCGCGCTCCAGGCGCTCGGCGTGGCGCGACAGGCGATCCAGTCGCTTGGCGATGGCGGCTTCGCGCTGGTCGCCAGCGTCGGGCGACAGCCACGATGCAAGCGCTGCCGCGACGATGCTGGACTTGGACACGCCCTTGGCGGCGGCCAGTTCGTCGAGCCGCCTGGCGTGCTCGGGCTGGATGAAGAGATTCAAGCGGTGCTGACTCATAGCGCGATTCCGTCGTCAGGGTCGAGGGATGCCAGCCGGGCCGTGCGCTGCAGGGCCGGGTCGAGCTGGCGCGGGAGGGAGACCGAAAGAGGCAAAGGCATGTCGTCGTCATCGAGCAGCCCGAGGTCGGCTGCGGGCGCAACCAGGTCGGGGTCGTAGGCGACGGTCTCGGAGAGTTCGGGCTGACGGCGCGGGCCGCCGTCATCGGTCGAACCCAGGTGCTCCAGGCCATCGGCCGATGCCGCGGCCGGTGCGACGGGCACGGCGGGAATCGCCAGCCCACTCCAGTCATCCGCACGGGCCGGCGGCACGTCGGCATAGCGCCCCGCGGCGAGCACCGGCGGCGGCAGCACCCGTCGCTTGAAGTTGGCGTCCGCGTAGTAGCGCAGCTTCCTGGCCTTGATCGGCGCCACGCTGGAGACCATCACCACCGCCTCGTCGGGCGGTAGCTGCATGACTTCGCCGGCCGTCAGCAGCGGGCGGGCTGTCTCCTGCCGTGACACCATGAGGTGCCCCAGCCAGGGCGCGAGCCGATGGCCGGCATAGTTGCGCTGCGCGCGCAGTTCGGTGGCGGTTCCCAGTGTCTCGGATATCCGCTTGGCGGTGCGCTCATCGTTGGTGGCGAAGGTCACGCGCACATGGCAGTTGTCCAGGATCGAATGGTTCTGGCCGTAGGCCTTATCGATCTGGTTCAGGCTCTGCGCGATCAGGAAGCTGCGGATGCCGTAGCCCGCCATGAAGGCCAGCGCCGTCTCGAAGAAATCCAGCCGCCCGAGCGCGGGGAATTCATCGAGCATCAGCAGCAGCTTGTGGCGGCGCTCGATGCCATCGGAGCCGTCAAGCGATTCGGTGAGGCGTCGCCCGATCTGGTTGAGGATCAGGCGGATCAGCGGCTTCGTCCGCGAAATGTCCGAAGGCGGCACCACCAAGTACAGCGACACCGGATGCTCGGCCGCGATCAGGTCAGCGATGCGCCAGTCGCAGCGCGACGTGACTTCGGCCACCGTAGGGTCGCGGTAGAGGCCCAAGAACGACATGGCCGTGGACAGCACGCCCGAGCGCTCGTTGTCGCTCTTGTTGAGCACTTCGCGCGCCGCTGAAGCCACCACCGGATGCGGGCCACCACCCTCCTCATTCACGAGGTGGGGCGTGGTCATCATGCGGTGCAAGGTCAGATCGAATGGGCAGGCAGGATCGGAAAGGAAGTTCGCCACGCCGCGCAGCGTCTTGTCTTCGCCCGCGTAGAGCACATGCAGGATGGCTCCAACCAGCAGCGCATGCGAAGTCTTCTCCCAGTGGTTGCGCCGCTCCAGTGCGCCTTCTGGATCGACCAGGATGTCCGCGATGTTCTGCACGTCGCGCACCTCATGCCCGCCGCGCCGCACTTCGAGCAGCGGGTTGTAGGCCGCCGACTGGCTATCCGTCGGGTTGAACAGCAGGCAGTGCGAGAAGCGCGAACGCCAACCTGCGGTAATGCTCCAGTTCTCGCCCTTGATGTCGTGGATGACGGCGGATGCGGGCCACGACAGCAGGGTCGGCACCACTAGGCCCACACCCTTGCCCGAGCGGGTGGGCGCGAAGGTCAGGACGTGTTCCGGGCCTTCATGGCGCAGGTACTGCTGGCGATGCAGGCCGAGGAACACGCCCGCGGACTGGTCAAGGCCCGCTTTGTGAATGTCCTCCGCGTTGGCCCAGCGCGCAGAGCCATAGGTCGTGACCAGCTTGGACTGGCGCGAGCGCCAGATCGACATGCCGATGGCGACCAGCACCGCGAACAGGCCACTGCCCGCTGCAATGACCCCGCCCACGTCGAAGACATGCGGCGCGTAGGCATCGAAGAAGAACCACCACTCGAACAGGCGCCACGGGTGATAGACCGGCGTGCCGAGGAAATCGAACCACGGCGATCCCAGGCGTAGCTGGTACCCCAGAGCCGCTGCCGTCCATTGCGTGGCGCTCCACACTCCGGCGATCACGATGCCGAATACGACGGCAATCTGACCGAACAGCACGTTCGTCCCTTGCATGATCCTGCCTCCGAGAACGGCACAACAACGTGCCGCCCCTATCAGGATCAATGCCATAGGGAGTACCGGTCAAAGACTGAAATCGCCGGGATTAAGGCTTAAAAAGCCATAGTTCTTGCTGTGGCGAAGACAATAAAAATGCCGCAGGCACAAAGGCGCTGCGGCGTATCGAGGTAACAGTGCGCAAGCTGTCGCAGAAGCGCGACGCCGGTGCGCCTTGCGTGGGCTACGGGGCTTTCTTCTGCTCCGGCCTGTCGCCGAAGAAGCGCCGTTCGGCGGCTGCGGCTGCGCGCATGCAAAGTTCATCGCCGATCTTCGCGCGATCTTCCTTGCATTGGCGCTGGATTTCCTTGATGCGTGCGGGGTTCGCCACCAGCTCATCCACTGTCTCTGTAGGATTGGCAGGACCACAGGCCGTCATCACAACGGCAATCACGGACATCACGATTTTGTTCATGGCGAGCGTCCTTTGGATTTCGGATTCACGAATCGGTCACGTTATCGGCACCAGCCGAATCCATGGTGACGACACGTTGAATGAACCGGGTCAGCATCGGTGACGGTTCAGTATCTCGACGCAGCAGATAAGTTGTCAGCATGGGTGGCGTTCCCGCCAACTGACGGGCCTTGACTCCAGGCTCTTTACTGGATGCGATATGCGCTGCACCTGCCAGACCAACCGCCAGTCCTGCGGATACCAGGGCCATCATCACGTCGAAGGTGGCAACGCGCTGGAGGATCTGCAACTCCTCGTCCCGCTTCTGCAGGATGCGGTCTATCTGGCGAGTATGCCCCTGGCATGCGGCCGGGTCGCCGAGCACCAACCGTTGCTGCAACACCATCTCCAGCGGAATGCGCCGGTGCTCCAGCAAGGGGTGGCGCAAAGACAGCGCCACCATCAATTCGTCATCCCACGCGGGAGTCGTCACGATGCCGTCGCCTACCTCGTCCGCCATAGACAAGCCCGCGTCGTACAGGTCTTCTTGCAAGCCTCTGATCTGCTGATCCAGTGGTACCTCGAACAGGCGGATTTCTACTTCGGGCTCTTCCTCGCGGCTACGGGCCAGCAAGGCAGGCAGCCGCGATGGCGTGATACCGTCGGACAGGGCAATGCGCAACTGGCCATGAAACCCACTGGCGGCCGATTTCGCACCATCGCGCGCTTGTTCCAGTGCCTCAAAGATACGTGGAACCCGCTCCAGAAATACTTTGCCGGCATGAGTCAGTCGAATGTTGCGTGTGGTACGGGTGAATAGCTTTGCTCCTAGTTCGTCTTCCAGATCTTTGATGGCACGGGATAGAGGTGACTGATCCATATGCAGTTTTTCTGCAGCCCGAGCAAAGTGAAGCTCCTCGGCGACCGTGAGAAAGTAGCGTAAATGTCTAAGCTCCATTGGAAAATTTTCCATTCCTGCGACACGCAAGCCCCCCCCCGGATTCTTGGGACTTTGAAGGCGGAGAATACCGGTCGTAATGCCGATGTACCAATATATCGAGCCTGTAAGTCGTTGTCGGCGAGTTAGCGACTGAGTGCGATTACTACAAGACCCGCTTCATTGAACTAGTGGTACCTTGTTGACAATCGAAGATGGTCTGAATAGCACATTTGATTCCGCCATGGTTGATGGATCGATAGCAGCAATTTCGGTAAAACAGGGATTCAATATACTCGGCACTTCTTGGCTATCGCAACTTGCCGCGCCTGCCTCAAGGGCCGCTCGCAGTTCGAACAAATACTGGCGCAGCAAGGCCATAGTCATGCTCCTATTTAGATAATTGCTGTCATCTCCGGCACGGCGGCAAACAGGTCCGCCTCCAGCCCGTAGTCGGCCACCGAGAAGATCGGTGCCTCCGGGTCCTTGTTGATCGCCACGATCACCTTGGAGTCCTTCATGCCCGCCAGGTGCTGGATGGCGCCCGAGATGCCGCAGGCGATGTACAGCTGCGGCGCCACGATCTTGCCGGTCTGGCCGACCTGCAGGTCGTTGGGGGCGTAGCCCGCGTCCACCGCGGCGCGGCTGGCACCGATGGCGGCGCCCAGCTTGTCGGCCAGCGGGGTGATGACTTCCTTGAACTTCTCTTCGCTGCCCAGCGCCCGGCCACCCGAGACGATGATCTTGGCGGCCGTCAGCTCGGGACGGTCGCTCTTGACGATCTCGGAACCCACGAAACTGCTCTTGCCGGAGTCGGCGACGGCGGCGACGGTCTCGACCGCTGCTGCGCCACCGGTGGCGGACGCGGCGTCGAAGCCAGTGCCGCGCACGGTGATGACCTTGGTGGCGTCGCCCGATTGCACGGTGGCGATGGCGTTGCCGGCGTAGATGGGGCGCTCGAAGGTGTCGGGGCCGTCGACCTTGGTGATGTCGCTGATCTGCGCCACGTCGAGCTTGGCGGCCACGCGGGGGGCCACGTTCTTGCCGCCGGCGGTGGCTGGGAACAGGATGTGGCTGTAGTTGCCCGCGATGGCCAGCACCTGGGCGGCGATGTTCTCGGCCAGGCCGTGCTTCAGGCTCGCGCCGTCGGCGTGGATGACCTTGGCGACGCCAGCGATCTGGGCGGCGGCGGCAGCAGCGGCGGCGGCGTTCTCGCCGGCGACGAGCACGTGCACGTCACCGACGCAGGCCTTGGCGGCCGTGACGGTGTTGAGGGTGGCGCTCTTGATGCTTGCGTTGTCGTGATCTGCAATAACGAGTGCGGTCATGGCTGGTGTCCTTTCGATGTTGTTGTGATGAGCCTTAGATGACCTTGGCTTCGTTCTTGAGCTTGTCAATGAGGGTGGCCGCGTCGGGCACCTTGACTCCGGCGCCGCGCTTGGGCGGCTCGCTGACCTTCAGCGTCTTGATGCGGGGTGCCACGTCCACGCCCAGTTCCTCGGGCTTGAAGGTGTCCAGCTGTTTCTTCTTGGCCTTCATGATGTTGGGCAGCGTGACGTAGCGCGGCTCGTTCAGGCGCAGGTCGGTGGTGATGACCGCAGGTATGTTCAGCGCCAGGGTTTCGAGGCCGCCGTCCACTTCGCGGGTCACGTTCACCTTGTCGCCAGCGATCTCGACCTTGGAGGCGAAGGTGGCTTGCGGCAGGTCGGCCAGCGCCGCCAGCATCTGACCCGTCTGGTTGCAGTCGTCGTCGATGGCCTGCTTGCCCAGGATCACGAGGCCGGGCTGTTCCTTTTCGATCAGAGCCTTGAGCAGCTTGGCCACGGCCAGCGGCTGCAGTTCTTCATTGGTCTCGACCAGGATGCCGCGGTCGGCGCCGATGGCCATGGCAGTGCGCAGCGTTTCCTGGCACTGGGCCACGCCGCAGGAGACGGCGATCACTTCGGTGACCACGCCTTTTTCTTTCAGGCGCACGGCTTCCTCAACAGCAATCTCGTCGAAGGGGTTCATGCTCATCTTGACGTTGGCGATGTCCACGCCGCTGCCGTCGGACTTCACACGCACCTTGACGTTGTAGTCCACCACGCGTTTTACGGATACGAGAATTTTCATGAGAGGATTTCCTATTGAGGTTCAGGCCACCGAGGGCATGGCCTGGAGCTCGCTTGCTGCGCGCTGCGCACGCGAAGTGATCATCACCGTTGCCTCGCCCTCGATGACTACGGTGTCCTTGACTCGGCAGACCGTGGACAGCACTGCCCGTGCCTTGGCCACCTCCACCGACAGTACGGTGACCGCGGCATGAACGGTGTCGCCCGGTTTGACAGGCACCTTGAAGCGCAATTGCTGCCCCAGATAGACCGTACCTGGCCCCGGCAGCCGGTTTGCGACCGCTGCAGAAATCACGCTGGCCGTCAGAAAGCCGTGCGCGATGCGTGCGCCAAATCGCGTCGTGGCCGCGAACTCTTCGTTGAGATGTACCGCATTGGTATCGCCGGAGACGCCAGCAAACATCACGATGTCCGCTTCGGTAATGGTCTTCGAGAAGCAGGCGTTCATGCCCGGCTGCAGATCCTCGACGTCGTAGCCATTCAGGTCGTTCATCGTCTATATCTCTCAGAGCTGGTCGTCCGACAATGCCAACGTGCTGGCCGCGCCATGGACCACGATGTCGCGCAGCGCGGAGGCCTCCACCAGGATGTGCGTCGCATAGTGGCTGGCCGTGATGCGCTTGGCCCGCAGAAAGCCCGCATCGCTGGAATCCGCCGCCAACTGCGCCGTGGCGGCTTCGGCCATGCGCGCCGACAGCCAGCCACCGATCACGGTGCCCGCCAATCGCAGGAAAGGCACCGCCCCCGCGGCGCAGTCCTGCGGCTGCGCGTCACTGTGGGCCAGCTGCCAGTCAGCCCCGTCCTCCAGAGCCCGAACTGCTCTCATCAACGCGTCGCCGATGGACGAGAGCTCCGGGTCGCGCGCATCCATCAACCGGCGCGCATCGCTGTCGATACGTGTCAACAAGCCCTTCAGCGTGCGTCCCCCCTCGCGTGCCAGCTTGCGGCCGATCAGGTCGTTGGCCTGGATGCCGGTGGTACCTTCATAGATCGTCGTGATGCGGGCATCGCGGAAGTACTGCGCGGCCCCGGTTTCCTCGATATAGCCCATGCCGCCATGAATCTGCAGGCCATCGGAGGTGATGCCCTGTGCGCTGTCGGTGCACCAGCCTTTGACCACAGGCGTCAGCAGGCCAACCAGGGCCTGTGCCTGCGCGCGCTCCTGCGCATCGGGGTGTCCGGCGGCGCGGTCCATCTGGCCGGCACAGAAATAGGCCAGCGCGCGCATGGCCTCGGTGCGCGCCTTCATGTCCATCAGCATGCGCCGCACGTCGGGGTGGCCAGCGATGGTGCTGCTGCCGGCCAGCGC
The DNA here is from genome assembly GCF_000319775.1 of Cupriavidus sp. HMR-1. NCBI lineage: Bacteria > Pseudomonadati > Pseudomonadota > Betaproteobacteria > Burkholderiales > Burkholderiaceae > Cupriavidus > Cupriavidus sp. HMR-1. The sequence continues at coordinate 15,158 of NZ_ANKP01000034.1, read as the reverse complement.
CGGCTTGCCCTGCACGCGCTCGAGCGCATAGGCCCGGGCATGCTGGTAGGCACGCTCGGAAACGCCCACGCCCTCCAGCCCGACGTTCAGCCGTGCGTGGTTCATCATGGTGAACATGCACGCCAGCCCCTGGTGCGGCTCGCCGACGAGATAACCGATCGCGCCCCCGTTGTCGCCGAAAGTCATAGAGGCCGTGGGGCTGCCGTGGATGCCCAGCTTGTGCTCGATCGAGGTGCAGGCCAGGTCGTTGCGTTCGCCCAGGGAGCCGTCGTCATTGACCAGGAACTTCGGGCACAGAAACAGCGAGATGCCTTTCACGCCCGGCGGCGCATCGGGCAGCCGGGCAAGCACCAAGTGCACGATGTTCTCGGTCATGTCGTGCTCGCCCCAGGTGATGAAGATCTTGTTGCCGCTGATGCGGTAGTGATCCCCCTCGGGCACGGCGCGGCTGCGCAGCGCGGCCAGATCGGATCCGGCCTGCGGCTCGGTGAGATTCATGGTGCCGGTCCAGCGGCCGGCGACCATGGGCTCCAGAAAGCGCTGCTTGAGCGCCTCGCTGCCGTGGTGGGCAATCGCCTCCACGGCACCGAGCGTGAGCATCTGGCACAGGCTGAAGGCCAGGTTGGACGATTTCCACATCTCCAGCACGGCGGTGGACACCAGCGTGGGCAGTCCTTGACCGCCCCACTCTGTGGAGGCCGGCATTCCAATCCAGCCGTTCTCGCAGAAGCTGGACCAGGCCTCGCGAAAGCCATCGGCGGGCGTGACCTCGCCATCGTGCCAGCGCGCGCCCTGCACATCGCCCGTACGGTTGAGTGAATCCAGCACGCCGGCGGCATAGTGGGCTGCCTCCTGCAGGATGGCCTCGACCAGGTCGGGTGTGGTCTCTTCATGGCCGGGCTGGGCGCAGATCGCTTCCAGGCCTCCGACTTCCTTCATCGTGAACAGCATGTCGCGCAAGGGCGCGGTATAGACAGACATGGCGGACTCCTTTGATGGTAGCGATCAAGCGTTTTGCGGTGTCGGCTGCAACGGGCGCAGTTCTGGCACGGCCTCTTGCGGAGTCGCCGACGTCGGGCCGCCGTACTTGATAAACGCCAGGGCGATTGCGCCGAGGACTCCGAAACCGCCGATCACCAGGAAGTTCTGTTCCAGCGGTAGTTCCAGTGCGACGATCTGGCCGATCAGCAGAGGCGCCGCAATAGCACCCAGGCGCCCTACGCCGGAGGCCATGCCGATACCGGTCGAGCGGATGGACATCGGGTAGAACTGCCCGCAGAAGGCATAGGCCACCAGTTGCGCACCAGTGGTGCAGGCGCCGACCGCGCCAATGATCAGATAGCGCACCTCGGTCAAGGTCTGGAACGTCATCAGGTACAGCAGCACGCCGCCCAGCGCATACATCGCCACCAGCACCCACTTGATGTTGAACTTGTCGGCGAGCCACCCGCCGCACACGGCACCGATGATCGCGCCAACATTCAGCGCGATCACGAAGCTGAGGGCAGACCCCAGGCTGTAGCCAGCCATCGCCATCAGCTTGGTCAGCCAGCTACTGAGCGCATAGACCATGAACAGACCCGAGAAGAAGGCGACCCAGAACAGCGCCGTGCTCAGGCCCCGCCCGTCCTGGAAAAGGCGGGTAACCGGTGCACCTGCCATGCGGTCAGCTGCCGGCACGAAGAACTGGGCGTCCGCCGGGTGCTTGCCGCCCGGCTGGAGATGGCGTGCCACTTCGGCTAGCTCACCATTGCGACGCTGAGCGATCAGGTAGGTCATGGACTCCGGCACCAACTTCAGGATGAACGGAACTAGCAGCACGGGCACCCCCGCCGCGATGAACACGGCCTGCCAGCCATACTCGCCGATCAGTTGCTTGCCCAGCACCGCAGCCAGGATGCCGCCCAGTGCGTAGCCCGAAGTCATCAGTGCCGTCATCAGGCTGCGGATCTTCTTGGGCGAATACTCGACCATCTGTGCCACGATGACCGGGAGCACGCCACCAATCCCCAAGCCAGCAATGAAGCGCACCACGCTGAAGCTGATGGGGTCCTTGGTGAATCCGGCGGCCGCAGTGAACACACTGAACAGCATGACACCAATGGAGAGGGCCCAGCGACGACCAATCCGGTCGGACAGCGTGCCCAGAACCATAGCACCGAACATCATGCCAAACAGCGCCGAACTGGCCATGAAACCGGCAGTCGATGCGTTCACGCCCATCTGCTGCATGATGGACGGCAGGGCGATGCCCACCACGGCGATGTCATAGCCGTCAATGATGAGAATCAACAGGCACCATAGAAGCACCTTGGCATGAAAGCGGTTGAAGCGAGCGTCGTCGGCGAGCTTCTGCATGTCGATTTGGCACACGTGTTTGTCTCCTTTGAACTTGGCTCCGGATCGTGGGGACGGCGGTCATCGCCGCACCGCTACATATCGTCCAGCGCACGCAAGGAATCGTAGGTGCCGGTGCAGCAATCCGCGATGACGAAGCGCCCCGATCGAATGACAAACGGCCCCTTTCTGAGGGCCCCGTCAAGTGCGCCAAGAGGTCAAGCGTCAAGCAAAATTGAGATGAACCCTGTCGAGCATCTGTGAAAGGTGCCACTTCAAGACCAGTTCGCAAACAAGGTGTTCAAAGGACCGAAGGCCATACACGGCGCGCTGGTGCAAATACCCATTGCTCTCGAAACACCCCCCCACAAAGAACCCAGTCAATGACTGGGCTTGATTGGGTTGCTTCTACATCCTTGAGGGCAAATTAGCGCATCAGGCGAGCCGATAGCGCATGGCGCCGTCTTCATCCTCTGCAGACACGATTTCCCCACGCTGGTCGAGATAGTTCAGGTGGGCGAGTGTCTCTCCGGTCGCGAGGTTGAGGTGCATTTGCTCCGCAACAGTGGACGAACGGTACAAGACGCGAACTAGGTCGATGACCCTTAAAGGCTGCGCAAGTTGTTGCCTGACACGGTCTGTGCCTTTCACGGCGCTCGCACGTAGTTGCTCCAACCGTAGGTGCAGGCCATAGAAAGGTTCGTTGTGGGCAGGCAGAACCAAGACGCTCCCAGGTACGCGTTGCAGCAATCGGTCGATGGAGTCGAGCCAGCCCTGCAAAGGATTAGCATGCGGCTCGGTGGCGTACACGGAGGTATTGGAACTGATCCTGGGAAGAACCTGATCTCCCGATATCAGCAAATCCAGTTCGCGCGAGTAAAAGCACGCGTGCTCGGGAGAATGTCCTGTGCCAACAATGACCTCCCATTCCTGATTCCCGATCCGCAACATCTGACCATCCGTGAGCCGTACAAAGCTGTCAGGCAAAGGATGAATCATTTTGCCGAAGTCACCAAACCGAGTGCGATACTCATCGACCTCGGTGTCGCTCCATCCGGCTCTCCGGTAGAAGCGAACACCATCGACTGGCGCTTCCCGCCCTGAATCGGCAAGCATCACCCGACAGCTTAAATACTCGTCTCGTGTCATCCACAGCGCGCATTCGAAGCGACGTGTCAACCATCCCGCCATGCCCACGTGATCCGGGTGCATGTGCGTCGCCATTACACGGGAGACAGGACGGCCTGCTAGCGGCCCCTGAGGAGCGAACAAGGCGAACCATGCGTTCATTACGTCCACGCTACGAATTCCGGTGTCCACGACCGCCCAACCAGAACCATCGCTCAATACCCAGAGGTTGATGTGATCCAGGGAAAACGGCAGCGGCATGCGTAGCCACAGCACACCTGGCTTGATTTCAATGGCTTGACCAGGCAGCGGGAGATGAGAGAACGGATACGAGAGTGCCGGGGCTGCGTCGGTCATGATGCTTGGTTTACATTCTGGCAATGCCGCTTCAATGGTGCACAGCCATCACTCTTATGCTGTGCGAGTTCATTTTTAGCTTAAGGTCAGCACTGACAAGTGACAATGACGAATGACCTCGATAGGCTGACGGAAAACGTCTGCGTCCTGGCGCAGCCAGTCACTGCGCTGCCGTCGGTGCAACCCCCAACGGCGGTCAACAGTCTCTTGAGCGCACAAGAGCCTCGCCCGAAGCAGGCCACGGCCCCGGTAGCCATGAAGGCGCCGATCTCCTCGGCGGCCAAGCTGAAATTGGTCGGATACCTCTATGTAAGGTACTGCTTGGTGCGCGAGCGGGCACGGTAGGCTCCCGGCGCGCTGCCGGTCCAGACCTTGAAGGCGCGTTGGAAGGCGGTGCTGTCGGTGAAGCCCAGGTCAGCGGCGATGGCGGCGAGCGAGGCTTCGCTGCTGGTCAGGCGTACGATCGCCATGTCGCGCCGCAGTTGGTCCTTTAGCGCCTGGAAAGAAGTGCCCTCGGAGGCCAAGTGCCTCTGCAACGCACTCACCGACATGTGCAGGCGCTGCGCAGTGACGGCCAGATCAGGCCATTCGGGACTGGCCCGCTGCAGCACCATGCGGACCCGCGCGCTGGCGCTGCGCTCGTTCAGGTACGGCCCCACCACGTTGCCTGGCGTGGCGCGCAGGAAGGACTGCAGCGCGTCCCGATCGCGCCGCACCGGCTGTTTGAAGGCATCGGCGTCGAACCAGGCGGCCGTGCGCGGCTGCCCAAAGCACAACGTGCCGGAAAAGATGCGTTGGTAGTTCTGCGCGTGAGGTGGCGGCGCAAAGTTGAAGTCGAAGCGCTGCGGCACCAGTCGGCCGCCGTGCAGCCATACCAGCAGTCGCCAGAACACGCGCAGCAGATGTGCGTGCAGGAAGTCGGCATGCGCGCCCGGGCCGCCACGCATATCGAGCGCGACACCCGTCAGCCTGCCCTCAGTCACGGGGACTAGCGCCACATCGTCCTGCAGCAAAGCAAAGGATTCACCCAGGCGGCGCAGGGCGAACGACAATGAGTGGGCAGTGAACGCACTGCGCACCATCAGTGCGAAGCTGCCCGGGCGCATCGGCCGCCCATGCAGGTAGCCCAGGCACTCGTCGTTCAGGCTGTCCTTGACGGCGATGAACAGCGCGTTGAACTGCTCCACGGTCACGCGCGACTCCTCCAACTCCAGCAGCGATTCACTGATGCCCGCGCGCCCCAGCACACCTACCAGCCATTCTGGCGTGGCCAGCCCCTTGCCGCGCGCACCGTCCAGCAGGCCATGCACGGCAAAGATGGGAGCGGTTAAGACGGGTTCCAGCATGGCGTGTGATCTAAGGGGCCAACGCCGGTCGCATAGGCCGAAAGAAGTTAATTGTCAGTTGATTGAGGTAATCCGCCATCGCCCTTGCAAGGGCCAATTACTACGATTGTGTCATCCCCAAAACATTTCGGCAGTGGCACTGCGCGGAACGTCCGATGCGGGGACAGAAGCCAACATATAAGGAGACGCTCTCATGTTGCCACAGCTTTATCGCCACGCCTGGATGGACGGCGAGATCGACGCATTTCGCGAGCAGGTGCGCCGCTACGTTGCCGCCGAATTCACGCCCCGGCTCGATGAATGGCGCCGTCAGGGCTACATCCCGCGCGAGGTCTGGCGTCCATTCGGCGAGATGAGCTTTCTGCTGCCCGAGATGCCCGAGACCTATGGAGGCGCCGGCGCCAGCCTTGCCTACCAGTTGGTGGTGCAGGACGAGCTAGCCAAGGCCGAGATGCCAGTCAATATCGCGGTGCACACCATCGCTTCGCACTACATCCTGGACTTCGGCACGGAAGCGCAAAAGCAGCGCTGGCTGCCCAAGGTGACGAACGGCGAGATGCTGGCCGCCATCGCGATGACCGAGCCGGGTTGCGGCTCGGATCTAAAGGCCATTTCCACCCGGGCCCGCCGTGACGGAGACCACTACGTGATCGACGGCGCCAAAACCTTCATCACCAACGGCTTCACTGGCAACCTGCTGATCGTCGCGGCGCGCACCAGCGGCGCGGGCAGCAAGGGGGTGTCGCTGTTTGTGCTGGAAACCGAGAATCTGCCCGGCTTTCGCGTTGGCCGACTACTGGAGAAGATCGGCATGCAGGCATCGGACACGGCGGAGTTGTTCTTCGACGGCGTGCGCGTGCCAGCCGACCAACTGCTGGGCGAGGTCGAAGGCAAGGGCTTCGGGCAGTTGATGGGCGCGTTGCCCTACGAGCGCATGCTCATTGCCGTGCCGGCGGCCGCCACTATCGAGCAGGCACTGGCCGTCACGGTGGAGTACACGAAGCAGCGCAAGGCCTTCGGTGCGCCCCTCTTCGATATGCAGCTCACGCGCCAGAAACTGGCTGAGGTGGCCACTACCGCGCATGTGGTGCGCAGCTTCGTCAACGACTGCACCCAGCGCCTGTTGGACGGCACGCTGGATAACGAGGCCGCCTATATGGCCAAGTGGTGGTGCACCGAGCAGCAGTGCCGCGTGGTGGACGAATGCCTCCAATTGTTCGGCGGCTACGGCTACATGGCCGAGTACCCGATCGCGCGGATGTATGCCGCTTCGCGAGTGCAGAAGATCTATGGCGGCGCCAACGAGGTCCTGAAAGACCTGGTTTCGAGGAAGCTGTGAACATGTCGCACACGTTGCATACGCTGCAGATGCCGCTGCACGGCGTCCGCGTGGTGGAGTTCGAGGGCATAGGGCCAGGCCCGCTGGCCGCCAGGATGCTAGCTGACATGGGCGCCGAGGTGATTACGCTGACACGCGCCGAGCAGGCCGCTGCGGCGCGGCGGCTGGGCGGGGCGGTGGAGAACCCGCTGCGCCGCGGCAAGACGGTCGAGGTCATCGACCTGAAGTCGCCCGAAGGCAAGGCGCGTGCCCTGGACCTGATCGCTCAGGCAGACGCCTTGATCGAAGGCTTTCGCCCCGGTGTGATGGAACGGTTGGGCTTCGGCCCCGCCGAGTGTGCGGCGCGCAACCCCAGGCTGGTCTACGGCCGCATGACGGGCTGGGGCCAGGACGGCCCGCTCGCCCAGGCCGCCGGACACGACATGAACTACGTCGCGCTGACCGGCCTGCTGTCGCTGTCGGCACACAAAGGGCAAGCGCCCATCGTTCCGCCCACGGTACTCGGGGACGCGGCCGGGGCGCTGGGCATGGCTTTCGGCGTCGCCTGCGCGCTGGTCGATGCGCGCGCCACCGGCCGCGGCCGGGTCGTGGACGCCGCCATCGTTGACATCGTGGCAATGCTGGGCACCCTGGTGCACTGGATTCGCGCCAATGGGCAGATCGATGGCGCGCAGCCGAGTCCGTTTCACGATTCGCCGTTTTATGACGTGTACGCCTGCGCCGACGGCGGCTTCATCAGCCTCGGCGCGATCGAGCCGCCTTTCTACGCCTTGCTGCTGTCGAAGCTGGGCCTGGCGGACGTGGAGCCTGCCGACCAGTACGACACGGCAACGTGGCCGGCGCTGAAAGAGCGCATCGCAGCCCTCATCCGCAGCCAGCCCCGAGCGCACTGGTGCGCGCTGCTCGAAGGCAGCGACGCTTGCTTTGCACCCGTGCTCAGCCTCGCCGAGTCGGTGCAGCATCCGCATAACGCGGCACGGGGCATCTACCAGATCACCCCCTCCGGCGCCATCGAAGCGGCCCCGGCCCCACGGTTCCAGGCACTCGACACAACTACCTAGGAGACAAGCACATGACCGAAACCGTCCAGCCCACCAAGCCTGTCCGCGGCTGCCCGTCCACCACGGGCAACGAGCGCCAACTGAACACCACGACGCTGATCCGCCACGCTGCACGCACCCATGGGGATCAGGAGATCGTGTATCGCACACCCGGCGGCGGCTGGGACCGCTACACCTATGCCGACTGCTACGCACGCGTCTGCCGCAGCGCCAATGCGCTGCGCGCGCTCGGCGTCGAGCCGGGCGACCGGGTCGGCGTCCTGGACTGGAACAGCCGGCGCCACTTCGAGCTGTACTGGTCCATCCCCGGCCTGGGCGCGGTCATGCTGCAGATGAACCTGCGCCTGGGCCCCGAGGACCTGGGCTACGTTGTCGGCCATAGCGACGTGTCCTACGTTTGCGTGGACGAATCATTGCTGCCTATTGCCGAATCCGTCGCAGCGAACTCGCCCCAGATCAAGGGCTGGATCGTTATGACCGAAAAGCCGCTGGACCAGGTCAAGACCACGCTGGCGCCGCTGCTGCACTACGAAGACCTGCTGGCCGCCGCCGACGCCAAGATCGACTGGCCCGAGATCGACGAAACCTCGGCTTACAGCGCCTGCTACACCACCGGCACCACGGGCAAGCCCAAGGGCGTGTACTACTCGCACCGCGGCATCTACCTGCATTCCACGGGCATGGCCACCAACATGGGCATGACGCTGGACGACTGCGTCATGCTCATCACGCCCATGTTCCACGGGCAGTGCTGGGGCCTGCCGCAGGCGGCCACGCTGCTGGGCGACAAGATCGTGCTGCCGGGCCGCTACGCCGCCGAGGACACCAAGCCATTGGTCGACACCATGATCGCCGAGGGCGTGACCATCACCAACGGCGCACCGGCCATCTTCCAGCCTATGCTGCAGTACATCGAGACGTTGCCGGTCAAGCCGGACTTCAGCCGCATGCGCATGCTGTCCGGCGCCACCGAGCCACCTCTGTCGATGATGATCGGCTTTTACGAACTGACGGGTGCCGAGGTGGTGCACGGCTACGGCGCCACCGAAGCCACGACGCTGGTGGCGGTCAACCGCCTCAAGTCCACGCTCAAGAAGCGCCTGACCCAGGACGAGCAGTGGAACCTCAAGCGCAAGCAGGGCCTGATCCTTACCGGGGTGGACATCCGCATTCTCGATGCAGACGACCAGGACCTCCCGCACGACGGACAGTCGGCTGGCGAGATCTGCCTGCGCGGCCCCTGGATCACGACCAGCTATCACGACATGCCGGATTCAGGCGACCGCTTCCTGGAGGGCGGCTGGTGGCGCTCGGGCGATGTCGGCACGGTGGACGAGAACGGCTACCTCAAGGTTACCGACCGCATCAAGGACGTGATCAAGAGCGGCGGTGAATGGATCTCATCCATTGACATGGAGAACCTGCTCATGGGCCATCCGGCTGTGCGTGACGCCGCAGTGGTCGGCATTCCGCATGCTAAGTGGCAGGAACGGCCGCTGGCCCTGGTGGTGCTGAAGCCCGGTCAGCAGGCGACCCAGGAACAACTGCAGGAACACCTGAGCAGCGCGTTCGCCAAGTGGCAGTTGCCGGACCAGGTTCTGTTCGTCGAAGCCATCCCCAAGACCAGCGTCGGCAAGCTCGACAAGAAGCGCATACGCGTTGAGCATGCGGACCGCTACGCCGAGTGAGCCAACCTTTTGCTACAGGAAAACAACATGAATGACCATGAACCCGTCATCGTCGGTGCGCTGCGCACCCCCGTGGGCAAGCGCGGCGGGCGCTTGCAGAAATGGCACCCCGTTGATCTGCTGGGTGAGACGCTGCGTCAGCTGGTCGAGCGCTCCGGCATCAACCCCGCCGATCTGGACGATGTGATCGTCGGTTGCGTGCTGCAGTGGGACCAGCAGCACGGCAATCTGGGCCGGCATGCCGTGCTGGCGGCGGGGCTGCCAGAATCCGTCCCGGCGGTGACGGTCGACCGGCAATGCGGCTCCGGCCAGCAGGCGGTGAGCTTTGTCGTGCACGGTATTCAAGCGGGCGCCTACCAACTGGCCATCGGCGCCGGGGTAGAGTCGATGTCGCAGGCGCCCATGCCGCCGTCATTCAAGCCCGGCGCGCCGCTCGGCGCGCAATACAGCCCGCGTGAGCTGGCGCGCTACCAGGGCAACCCGCTGATACCGCAAGGCGCTTCGTCGGAGTTGATGAACAAGCGCTTCGGCCTCACGCGCGAGGCGCTGGACGCCTTCGCCGTGCGCAGCCATCGGCGCGCCATTGAGGCTTCGCGGGCTGGTCGTGTCCAAGACCAACTCGTGCGGCTGCATGAGGATCCGACCGACCCAGACAGCCCGCTCGTCACCGCCGACGAGGGCATGCGCGCCGACCCCAACCCCGAGAAGATGGCTACGCTTAAGCCCGTGTTTGCCGCAGACGGCGCTACAACGGCTGCTAACTCCTCGCAGATCAGCGACGGCGCCGCCGCGCTGCTGATCGCCAGCCGCGCCTACGCCCAGCAGCACGGCCTGAAGCCGCGTGCGCGCTTCGTCAGCACCGCAGTGGCGGCAGCCGACCCTGTCATCCAGTTCACTGCTGTGCTCGATGCCACCCGCAAGGCGTTGAAGGAATCGGGGCTGACCCCGGCCGACATCGACCTGTTTGAAGTCAATGAGGCATTCGGCGGCGTGCCGCTGATGTTCCAGCAGGAATTCGGCATTCCGGACGACCGCCTCAACGTCAATGGCGGCTCGGTGGCCATCGGCCATCCGCTGGGCTCCACTGGCGCGCGCATGCTCACCGACCTGCTGTGCGAGCTGGAGCGCCGAGGCGGCCGCTATGGCTTGCAGACCATCTGCGAGGCTTCGGGCACGGCCAACACCACCATCATCGAGCGCCTGGCATGAACGAGGCCACCATGAGCGAAGCCAGCGAAGTGCTCGTCAGCCGCGAAGGCGCCATCGTCACCTTGATCATCAACCGCCCGCGCGCGAAGAACAGCTTGAACCGCGCAGTATTCGATGGCCTGCGTGCACAGCTCGTGCAACTGCGCGACGACGATGCCGTACGCGCGGTCATCATCACCGGCGCCGAGGGCGTGTTTTGTGCAGGGGCCGACATCACGGCCTTCGACTCTCTGCGCGCCGAACCGCTGCTGGGCGACCGTGCGGCGGCAGGTGGCCACTTCTGGGCGGAACTGGAGCGCTTCCCTAAGCCCGTCATCGCAGCCGTGGAAAAGCTCGCGCTGGGCGGCGGCACGGAACTGGCGTTGGCCTGTGACATTGCTATCGCTGGCGAGTCCACCAAGTTCGGCGTGCCTGAAGTCAAGCTGGGCGCCATTCCCGGGGCCGGGGGCACCCAGCGTCTGATCCATGCCATCGGCAAGTCCAAGGCTATGGCCCTGCTGCTGACCGGCGATTTCATCGACGCCCGCAAAGCCTGCGATGCGGGCATGGTCGCCGAGGTGACGGCTGACGGCCAGGCCCTGCCGACGGCGTTGGCGATGGCCAACCGGATTGCATCCAATTCGCCGCTGGCCGTGGCACTGGCGAAAGATGCGGCACTGGCCAGCTTTGAAACTCCGCTCGCGCAAGGCCTGGAGCATGAGAAGCGTAATTTCCTCGTCGCTTTGCATTCGGCCGACAACCTGGAGGGGCAAGCCGCATTCCTCGGCAAGCGCCTCCCCCACTTCACGGGCCAATAGCGCCTGTCTCTCATCCATCGAGCAAAAATCATGCAACTCAATTCCGACATCTCCGCCGTCATCACCGGGGGCGCTTCCGGCCTAGGAGCTGCCACGGCCAGGCGCTTGGCCAGCCATGGTGTCAAAGTCGCCATCTTTGACATGAACGAAGCCATCGGCCAGGCGTTGGCCAGCGAACTTGACGGTGTTTACTGCAACGTGGACGTGACGTCCGAGGAGCAAGTGGACGCCGCCTTCGCCAAGGCCCGCGCGGCCATTGGACAGGAACGCATTCTGGTCAACTGCGCCGGTACTGCCGATGCCGTCAAGACGGTCAGCCGCGACAAGAAAACCGGCGAAATCCGCCCATGCCCAACAGATCGTTTCAATCGCATCATTCAGATCAACCTAGTGGGCACCTTCCGCTGCATCGCCAAGTCAGCCGCGGGCATGTTGACGCTCGCGCCGCTGGCCGATGGCGACCGCGGCGCCATCGTCAACACTGCGTCGGCCGCCGCACAGGATGGCCAGGTTGGCCAGGCCAGCTATGCTGCCAGTAAGGCTGCCATCGTGGGCATGGCCTTGCCGATTGCGCGCGACATGATGGACGAAGGGATCCGGGTCAACACCATCATGCCGGGGATCTTCGGAACACCATTGCTGCTGGGCCTGCCGGACAACGTCAAGCAGGCGCTGGCGGCCAGCGTGCCCTTTCCCAAGCGTTTGGGCGATCCCGATGAATTCGCGCAGGCCGTCGAGTTTCTCGTCACCTGCGGCTACATGAACGCCGAGTCCATTCGGGTGGATGGCGCTATTCGCATGGCGCCGCGCTGACGCCTGAAATCTTGGCCCATCAGGAAGCGTCATGTCCGAAAATTCTGTCATTCTCGAAAAGCATGGTGCTGTTGCGACCATCACACTCAATGCGCCTCAGAAAAAGAATGCGCTGAGCACGTCTGTCGTCAACGTGCTAGCTGGCGTCATTGCAGACGTCGAACGTGACGGCTCGATTCGCGCTTTGCTGCTGCGCGGCGAGGGCCGGATGTTCAGTTGCGGCGGCGACATCGACGAAATGGCGGCAGCAGGCGAAGCGTTGTCTACCTTGGTCGATGACGAATTGAGGGTGGTCGAACGCATGATTCCTCAATTCGCCAGCCTGCCATTCCCGGTGGTCTGCGCCGTACAAGGCGCGGTCGCTGGAGGCGGCCTCGGACTAGCATTGGCCTCTGACTACCTGATTGCCGCAAGTGGGACGAAATTCGTGGCGGCCCACACCGGCCTTGGATACGCGGGGGATTTCGGCATCAGCTGGCTCCTGCCGCGCGCAGTGGGCGGACGACGCGCACGCGACATGATCCTGACCAACCGCGTGGTCGGTTCGGATGAAGCCTTGGCCTGGGGATTGGTCGAGAAAGTAGTTCCGGGCGAGAGCCTGCTGGACGAAGCGCAGCGCATGACGGTGCAATTCTCGACCGGTCCTACGCATGGTTATGCGGGCGCCAAGCGCCTGCAACTTGCTGCCTTCGAGAGCGGTCTGGTGACCTCATTGAGGTTAGAGGCGGCCGAAATGAATCGGGCCTCGAAAACCACGGATTCGCTGGAAGCGGTCCACGCGTTCGTCGCAAAGCGAGTGCCTCAGTTTACCGGACGCTGAACGGTTGTAGACGCATCCAGTTGGTGGAGTTCAATTGCCGTTGGCGTCAGGTAATGGATAAACCCAACTGGCGTCGGATTTGCCAGGATACAGTGCCACCATGTATCTGTGCAGAAATCAGCATGCCGAGTCGTTGTTCGATGACCGGCTTCCACGGCACCAGGCTGAACCCCATACCGTCATCCAGCATCGCGTAGCGCCCGCTGGCCAGCATGAGGCTGCGGCGGTAGATACCCGCCACGCGCTGCCCCTCAGCTACCGGACGATGCTCCAAGCCCGTATCAGCGGCAATGTCCTTCGCGGCCTGCGCCACTTCCCGATTGCGCAACGCGCCCAGCAGATTGCGCGCCAGGATCACGCGCTGGCCGCGCCGCTCGGCCAGTCCCTGTTCGGCCAGGAAATCGGCGCGCTGCTGTAGCGCCTGCTTGGCCTCGCCGCCAAAGCCCAGGTCACCCAGACCGGAGCCGCCGCCGATCAACTGCTGATCCAGCCAGGTGGCACCGATCACGCGGGCCTGCCGCTCGATGGGCAGGTGCGATTTCAGCTCCACGGCCACGCCGCCCAGGCGCTGCGCGTCGTACTGGCGGCCACGCTCAGGCAAGTCACCGGGCACCTTCCATAGTCCCTCAGCGACGCGCTCCACGATGCCCGCTCGGCGCAGGGCTTCAAGGCGGCGGACATGGGCCGCAACCACTTCATGCGGGTCGCGGCCATCCTTGGCCTGGCCTTGTGCAATGGCCAAGTGATGGTCGGTGCGGTACAGCCCATTGGTCGCCAGCGCGGTGATGGTCTTGTCCGCTGCGCGCACCTCGGCGGAGCCTTTCACCTCGACCACTGCGCTCATGGGGTACTGCTCCAGTTCCGTCCTGGGCGGCAGCGCCACATAGTGGGCCTTGCCGTCGATGCCATCGACCACCAGATAGCCCCGGTCGTACAGTTCGTCGGCCAGTCCTTTGCCCGCCACGCGGCCGATGATGGAGTGTCCATCCTCGCCCGGTTGGAACACGGCCAGGTCACGCTGCTTGCCGCCCATCGCGCGCTGCATGGTGCGGATGATGTCGCCACGTTCTCCCATGGCCCGCAAGGTTTTCTCGGCATCGGCATGCACGGCCCAAGTGCCGGGCTGGGTCTGCGTGGCAAGCCCCATGCGTTGAAGCCGCTGCAAGCGCCCGACCAGCAGCAGACGCTGGCGTTGCAGTTTGGGTTCGTTGAAGCGCTCGACCTTCACCAGGCCGTCCACCGCCTCGCGCTGGAGGGTGCGATCCAGGCTCGTCCACCGCTCCTGTTCCACTTCGCGGGCTAGGGTGCGCTGGATCTCCAGCTCGGTGCGCGGCCCCAGCCATTCGGTGGCCAGTTCCATCGCCCGCTCGCGCATGCCGCGGGTGATGTACTCCTGCGAAATGATGAGATCCTTGCCAGTGTCGTCCTTGCCGCACAGCACGACATGGGTGTGCGGGTTGTCGGTATTCCAGTGATCGACCGCCACCCAATCCAGGCGGGTGCCCAGGTCGGCCTCCATGCGCTGCATCAGGTGCCGGGTGTAGGTGCGCAGGTCTTCGAGCTGCTCCGCATCCTCGGGCGAGACGATGAAGCGGAACTGGTGGCGGTCGCCCTTGCCACGCTCCTCGAAGGCGGCCGTGTCCGCCTCGTCGGTGATGGCGCCATAGGCACGGCCCTGTCCACCCTGGCGGTCCACGCCTTCGCGCTCGATGTAGCGCAGGTGCTGCACGGTGGAGCGGCCGCTGGCCTGCTGCAAATACACCAGCCGCACCTTGACCGTGGCCCGGCGAGAAAGCGCCGTCAACGACTGGCCCGTGAAGCGGGCTGCGACATGACCGCGCCCCAGGCGCGAACCGGGGGGCTTGCCGGTGGTCTTGCGCCCCCGGCCAGAGACGCCAGCGGCCTTGCTCGTCTGGCGCAGCACCTGGGCAATGAAGGTGTCGCCGCGCTGCCTGGGCTTGCTGGGCCGCACGCGAAAACGGTCATCGTCACCGGGATTTCCGCGCTGGCTCATGATGCAGTCCCCACCAAGCCCATCGCGCCCGAGCGCATGCGGCACACGGTATTCCCAATGCCCGCAAGGCCTTGGGGCTGCTGGCGGCACGAAGCCACCTTGTGGCGAGTGCCGCCCCCAACCCACGTGCAGACTGGCTTTGCGCGCGCCGTGGTGCCGCGCCCTTCAATCTTGCCTTCCGCCTTTGCCCTTCGCTGTCGCTCCGGGCAGCGGCGGCCCGGCGGCGCTGCTGCGCGAGCAGCCAGCGCG
>NZ_ANKP01000033.1:0-63554 GCF_000319775.1 Cupriavidus sp. HMR-1 | reverse complement strand
CGGCAGTCCGCCGGAAATGCCGTCCGGCGCACCGGCGCGTGCGGGTAGCGAACGGGGCATCGGCGACGCCGCTGGCACCCATGTGCGCGCCATGCTGACCGCCGCGATTACCGGGCAAGGCATGTCGTCCGACAGCCGCCGCCGGATGCCGACGCGGACGGCGGCGCCCGATCCTGCCGAGGCCGACTTCGCCGTCCATCGCCAGCGCTATATCGCGTTGCAGCAGCAGATGGAACGCGAAATCGCCGGTCTGCGCGGGCGGCTGCGGGCTGCACTGACGTCGCGCACGCCGCAGGCAGCCCGGCTGGCCATGCTGGATGCCGTCATGGAACAGGTACTCGGCGCGCGCGAACAGGCCGTGCTTGCCGCAGTGCCGGGGATGCTGGAACCGCATTTCACACGGCTGCGCGACACCGAGGGCGCGTGGCTAACTGTATTTCGCAGGGACATGCAGAGCGTACTGCTGGCCGAGCTGGAAATCCGATTCCAGCCCGTGGACGCCCTGCTCGCCGCCCTGCGCGACATCTGATCGAACTATATGAACAGACACCTCACATCGCTCGTCGCGCCACTCGTTGTCTTTCTGGCTGGCCTCGCCGTCGTCGGCTGGGTCGGCGCCGGCTACGCGGGCACGAATGCGCTGGCGCTGGCCGTCACACTGCTCATTGGCGGGTTTTACGTGGGCGGCGCGTTCGAACTGCGCCGCTACCGCCAGGCCACGGCTACCCTGCCCGTCGCGCTTGCCAACCTGGCCGCGCCGCCGACCAGCCTCGGCGCGTGGCTCGACAGCCTGCATCCCAGCCTGCGCAATGCGGTACGCCTGCGCGTGGAGGGCGAGCGCGTTGCGCTTCCTGGACCGTCGATGACGCCGTATCTGGTCGGCCTGCTGGTGCTGCTGGGGATGCTCGGCACCTTCCTCGGCATGGTCGGCACGCTACGCAGCACCGGCGTGGCGCTGGAAAGCGCCGCCGACCTGCAGGCGATCCGCGCTTCGCTGGCGGCTCCGGTCAAGGGTCTTGGCTTCGCCTTTGGGACGTCTGTGGCTGGCGTAGCCACCTCGGCCATGCTCGGGTTGCTTTCGACGCTTGCCCGCCGCGAGCGCGTGCAAGCGGCGCAGATGCTGGACGAGCGCATCGCCACCACGCTGCGCGCGCATTCGCGCCATCACCAGCACGACACGGTCTTCGCGCTGTTGCAACGCCAGGCCGAACTGATGCCCACGCTGGTGGATCGACTGGAAACCATGGCCACGACGATGGCCCGCCAGAACGAAGCGCTCGGCGAGCGTCTGTCGGCCAGCCAGGATGCTTTCCATACGCGGACCGAAGCAGCCTACGCGCGGCTGGCCGATACCGTCGGGCAGTCGCTGAAGGAAGGCATCGCGGACAGCGCTCGGGCCGCCAGCGCGGCGATCCAGCCAGCCGTCGACACCACCATGACCGGCCTCGCCCGCGAAGCCTCCACCATGCGCGACACCGTCACGCAGACCGTGCGACAGCATCTGGACGACCTCTCCACCCGCTTCGACGCCACCACTACCGCCGTGGCCGACACATGGCGTCAGGCGCTCGCCGAACACCAGCAGGTGAACGCCTCTCTGACGTCAGACCTGCGCGCATCGCTCGACGGCTTCGGCGAAACCTTCGCGCAACGCTCGACGGCGCTGGTCGACGGCATCGGCACGCGCCTCGACACGGCCGCCGCCGACGCCGCCAGAACGTGGGATGCCGCGCTGTCGCGCCTCGAACATACGGGCGAATCGCTCGCCAGCGCCAACCACCAGGCGATGACCGACGCCTCAGCCGCCTTCTCGCAGCACGCCGCCGACATCGCGGGTACGGTCAGCCAGTCGCACGCCAACTTGCAATCCCAACTGGCGGCACAGGAAACGGAGCGCCAGACGGCGCTAGCCGAACGCGATGAAACGCGGCTTGCCGCGTGGCGCGACACGCTGGCAGCCATGGCCGCCACCATGCGCGACGAGTGGCAACGGGCCAGCACGCAATCGGCCACTGACCAGCAGGCCGTTCGCGATGCCCTGGCGCAAAGTGCGCGCGACATCGCCACGCACGCCGAGGCTCACGCGACCGGCACGCTTGCCGAGATCGACCGCCTACTGCAGACCACGACCACGCGGCAATCGGAACTGGCCGCGCGTGACGAACAGCGCCTCGCCGCGTGGCGCGACACACTGGCCGACATGGCCGTCACCATGCGCGATGAGTGGCAACAAGCCAGCTCGCAATCGGCCGCTCATCAGCAGGCTGTCCGCGATGCCCTGACGCAAAGCGCGCGCGACATCGCCACGCACGCCCAGGCTCACACCACCGGCACGCTTGCCGAAATCGACCGGCTTCTGCAAACCACAACCACGCAGCAATCGGAACTGGCCGCGCGTGACGAACAGCGGCTCGCCGCGTGGCGCGACACACTGGCCGACATGGCCGTCACCATGCGCAATGAGTGGCAGCAGGCAAGCTCGCAATCGGCCGTTCATCAGCAGGATGTCCGCGATGCCCTGACGCAAAGCGCGCGCGATATCGCCGCTCACGCGCAGACGCACGCCTCCGGCACGGTTGCTGAAATCGATCGCCTGTTGCAGGCCGCGTCCACGCTGCAATCGGAACTGGCCTCGCGCGACGAACAGCGCCTTGCGGCGTGGCGTGACACGCTGGCCACCATGGCCGCCACCATGCGCGATGAATGGCAACAAGCGAGCACGCAATCGGCCGAGCATCAGCGGGAGATCCGCGACACCCTCGCCCGGACCGCCAACGACATCGCCACGCACACGCAGGAGCAGGCCAACGGCACCATCGCTGAAGTGGCCCGCCTGGCGCAGATCGCGACCGAGGCACCCAAGGCCGCCGCCGACGTCATCGCCGAACTGCGCCAGAAGCTCACCGACGGCATGGCGCGCGACAACGCAATGCTTGAGGAGCGTGGGCGTCTGCTCGAAACGCTCGGCACGCTGCTCGATGCCGTGAATCACGCCTCCACCGAGCAACGTGCGGCCGTGGATGGGCTCGTCACGACTACGGCGGACCTGCTGGAGCGCGTCGGCACGCGCTTCACCGAGCAGGTGGCGCAGGAGACCGGCAAGCTCGATGGCATCGCGGCACAGGTCACGGGCGGTGCCGTCGAAGTGGCGAGCCTGGGCGAAGCCTTCGGTATGGCGGTACAGGTGTTCAGCGCATCGAATGACAAGCTGGCGGAGCACCTCACCCGCATCGAGGCCGCGCTCGACAAGTCGATGACGCGTAGCGACGAGCAGTTGGCCTACTACGTGGCGCAAGCCCGCGAGGTGGTGGACCTGAGCATGCTGTCGCAGAAGCAGATCCTTGAGAACCTGCAGCAGTTCTCCGCGCAGCAGGCAGGAGCCGAGGCGGCATGACGGACGATTTCGACGCCGGCGCGGAGCCCACCGTCCCGGCCTGGGCGGTGTTCGGTGACCTGATGTCGGTCATGCTGGGCGCCTTCGTGCTGGTGCTGCTGGGCGTGATTGGCGTGCAGATGGAACTGTCGGCACGGCTCGAGAACGAGGTCAAGCAGCGGCAAGAGGAACTGAAGCGACGCCAGACGCTGGAGGAAGCGCTCGCCGGGCCGCTGGCGGCTGGCCGGGTCACGCTCAAGGACGGGCGCATCGGCATCAGCGGCAATGTGCTGTTCGCGCTGAATTCCGACCAGTTGCAGCCGGAAGGCCGCGCGCTGCTCAAAAGCCTTGCCGCGCCGCTGTCGGCCTATCTGGGCGCGCGCGACGAAATCCTGATGGTCAGCGGTTTCACCGACGACCAGCAGGTCAGGGAAGGCAACCGGCGATTTGCCGACAACCTGGAACTGTCGGCCCAGCGGGCGCTGACCGTCACCCGCGCGCTGATCGAAGCGGGCCTCCCCCCGGCTTCGATCTTCTCGGCGGCATTCGGCTCGCAGCAGCCGGTCGCGTCGAATGCCACAGAGGAAAGCCGGGCGAAGAACCGACGCGTGGAAATCGCGCCAGTGCCGAGGGTATCTGCCGGGGCCGGGGCCGGGGCCGGTGCCGGTGCCGGGACCACGAAACCCCATGCATAACGACGGCCCGCTCGATCCCCTTACCCTGCTCGACGGCTGGCGCGACAGCGGCGCAGACCGTGCAGACCCCGTCCGCTTTCGCTTTATCGAGACGATGGCGCAACGCGCGTCCGGCTATAGCGGCGAAGCTGGCCGTCTGCTCGATGTGCGGGTAGCCAGGCTGGTGGCGGAATACGGGGAGATGCTAGCAGGCAACGCGGGCGCGTCGGACGAGGTAGCGCCGCCAGAGGCACAGTCGCAACGGCTCGACGCCCTCGCGGAACTCGCGGCGCTCAGGGAGCGCCTCGGCCAGCATACGCAGCCAGCCGCCGCGGCCACCACCACCCACGCTCACGTTCACACTCACACACCAAACGCCCTCATCCCGCAGCGCGCCGCCCCCGTCGAACCGGAACTGGCCGACTACTTCCGCGACACTTGGGCTCGCGTCAGTGTCGACCGGCAAATGCGCCAGTCACAGGCCGGCGTGCCCGAGAACGCCGGGCCGCTGAATACGAACCATCTGGTGCATCGGTCACTGTCACTGATGCGCGAGGTGTCGCCCGGGTATCTGGAACAGTTCCTGTCGTATGTCGATGCACTGTCGTGGCTGGAGGGGATGCACCCCATCTCGCTGGTACCCGACCGCAAGGCACGCGCCAAATCGGGCAAGACGGGAAGCGGCACCGTCTGAAAGGGCCGGCGCGCAAGGCGTCGGCTTGTCGTACCGGCAATCACCATTGCTCCGTCTGTGCGCAACCGCACAGAGCAGCACCGCGACACGCGCATAGTCACTCTCGCAGTACCGAGTCATCCGATTCCTGACCGACTGGGTAGCGAGCCATGAAACCAGAGCCCTTTGTAGTGACCCCGGACGCGTACGCACGCCCGCTCAACGTCGTGGGCGAGAAAATCACGGTGCTGGCCTCGAGTGCCGCCACGCAGGGCTACGAGGTGTTCCTGCAGCATGGCGAGGAAGGCAGTGGGCCGCCGCCACATAGCCATGACTGGGACGAATCGTTCTACGTCACCAGGGGCAGTGTCGAGATCGGCTATGGCGATCAGGTCTTCGCGGCACCGGTCGGCACGTTCGTCCATATTCCAGCCGGCACGACGCACTCGTTTCGCTTCGGTGCCGGCGGAGGCGAGATGATCTCCGTCACCAGCCACGGCGGCAATGCCTCGCATCTCTTCGCCCGCATTGACGAGACCGTCCCTCCGGGCCCGCCCGATCTGGAAAAGCTCCATGCGGTGGCGCAGGAGTGCGGCGTGACGATTCCGGGATGACAGGCCGAGGCCGCGTGATCGCGCGGCAGCCGCCCGAATGGATGGATCAACGCTTGATCTTCACCGCCCGTTTCGCGGCCGTGCCTGCACGTTTGCCGCTGACGGCCTTCGCGCCCGGAGCGGCCACCGCTGTCCGCTCCTTTACCTTGCCTGATGCCGCTGCCGGCAGCGCCTGAGCGGAGCGCATCTGCTGGCTCTCGCTGGTGGTCACGCCAATGGTACGTGCCAGTTGCCGACTGACGCTGATATAGGCGTGCCCCAGCCTGGCATCGAAGTACAAGGAATCCCCGCGTGCCATTCGCACGAACTCGCCATTCGCGAAGTGCACCTCGACTTCGCCGCTCAGCACATAGATGAACTCCTCGCCGGGGTGGCTGGCAAAGACCTCCGGCCCCGTGATGTGCCGCGCGTGGACGGTGGCCACCGTCGGGCTCATCTGTTTCCCGGCCGCCTCGGTACAGAGAAACTCATAGGCAATCGACTGGCCGGTATAGACCACGCCCTGATTGGCACGCGTGACGATGGGCCCCTGGAACGGCGCCGCAGTCTCCCCCGCTCCGGCGAACATCTCGCCCATGTCCATTTGCAGCGCTTTGCCAATGGCCGCGAAGTTGTCGTAGCCGAGCGCAAGCTGGCCACGCTCCGCGCGCGAGATAGTGGTGATGGATACGCCGGACAGCTCCGCAAGGTGGGCCAGCGTCCAGCCGAGCGCCTTGCGCGCGCCGCGCAGGCGCTTGCCGAAGGTCTCCCGGTCCAGCGTGCGCGACGGGTCCACGTGCGCCGAGGCATTAGTCTCTTTCAAGCCAGGATCCTTTCGTGATGACGTGTTGTTGAGCCCGGCACACCCCCCGCGTAGGGGTATGCCCTTGGCATCCGCAATTTATCCGATAATTTGCGTATCCGCAATTTGCGTATTCGCAAATTCTTGAATACACTCGCTGGACCCATGAGCCTGCGCCTCGCCTCGCGCCGGCGTGCAACGTCCCCAAGCACCCCTTGCCAATGACTGCAACCACGGCCCCACTCCGCTCTGACTTTCTGGTAATCGGCGCAGGTATCGCCGGCGCCTCCGTCGCGTACTGGCTCGCGCCGCACGGCAGCGTCACCGTGCTGGAGCGGGAAAGCCAGCCGGGCTATCACTCCACCGGCCGATCCGCCGCGCTGTTCATGGAAAGCTACGGCACGCCTCAGGTGCGCGCGCTGACGATGGCCAGCCATGCCTTTCTCGCAAATCCGCCGCAGGGCTTTGCCACGCATCCGCTGCTGACGCCGCGCGGCGCGCTGATGGTTGCCGCGCCCGGGCAGCAGGCCCTGCTCGACGAGCACTGGGAAATCCTGCGCGCGATGGCGCCCGAGGCCGAACTGCTGACCGCCCAGCAAGCTTGCGAACGCGTGCCCGTGCTGCGCCCGGAGATGGTGATCGGCGCGGTCTACGAGCCCGGCGCGGCCGACATGGATGTCCATGCGATCCATCAAGGCTACCTGCGCGGCATGCGTCAGGCGGGTGGCAAGCTGGTCTGCGACGCTGAGGTCCGCGCCATCACGCGTCATGGCGATGTCTGGCGCGTGGAAGCAGGACATGCCGTCTACGAAGCGCCGGTCGTGCTGAATGCCGCCGGTGCGTGGGCCGACGTGATCGCGCGCCAGGCCGGCGTCTCCCCGCTTGGCCTGCAGCCCTGCCGGCGCTCGGCCTTTGTCTTCCAGCCGCCCGCCGGCATCGACAGCCATGGCTGGCCCATGGTGCATAGCGCCGACGAATCCTGGTACATCAAGCCCGACGCTGGCATGTTGCTCGGCTCTCCGGCCAATGCCGACCCGGTCGAGCCGCAGGACGTGCAACCCGAGGAACTGGATATCGCAATGGCGATCCACCGCATCGAGGAAGCCACCACGCTGACGATCCGCCATCCCGCCCGTACCTGGGCCGGCCTGCGCTCCTTCGTGGCGGACGGCGACCTGGTCGGTGGCTTCGACGATCGCGCGTCAGGCTTCTTCTGGGTGGCTGCGCAAGGCGGCTACGGCATCCAGACGTCCGCGGCCATGGGCGAGACCTGCGCCGCGCTGGCGCGTGGCCTGCCTGTGCCCGCGCACGCCGCGTCCTTCGGGCTGACCGCGGAAATGCTGGGGCCCGCGCGGTTGCGCCGCACAGTGGCCTCATAGCAGCGGGCCCGGCATCCACGGGCCACACGCAGACGAAACGAAAGCACAACGACAGGTACAACAACGACTCCAGGAGACAGCCGTGCGTGTGTTCAGCGCTTCCCTAGCAACCGAGACCAATACTTTCGCGCCGATGCCGACCGGGCTCGCATCGTTCCGCGACCGTGGTTACTTCCCGGCCGGCCAGCATCCGGACCAGATGACCTTCTTCTCCGGGCCGCTGTGGGCCGCGCGCCTGCGCGGCAAGGAGCGCGGCTGGACGTTGCTGGAAGGCATGGTTGCCGGCGCTCAGCCCAGCGGCACCACCACGCGGCACGCCTATGAAACGCTGCGCGAGGAACTGCTGGCCGATCTGCGCGCGGCGCTGCCGGTGGACATGGTGCTGCTCGGCCTGCACGGCGCCATGGTCGCCGACGGCTACGACGACTGCGAAGGCGACCTGCTGCAACGGGTGCGCGCCATTGTCGGCCCCGATGTGGTGATCGGCGCGGAACTCGATCCGCACTGCCACCTGTCGCCCGCCATGACCACGCATGCCGATCTTCTGATCGCCTTCAAGGAGTACCCGCACACCGATGTGCTCGAACGCGCGATCGAACTGGTCGACCTGTGCGCGGCCAAGGCGGCGGGCAAGATCCGTCCGGTCCCGGCGGTGGTCGACTGCGGCATGATCGTCACGGTGCATACGTCGCGCCAGCCTGCGCGTGGCTTCGTCGACCGCATCCAGGCACTGGAAGGCCACAACGGCGTGCTGTCGATCTCGATCGCGCACGGATTCTCCTGGGGCGACGTGCCCGAGATGGGCACCAGGGTGCTCGTCTACACGGACGGCGACGCCACCGCGGCCCAGACGCTCGCACGCCGTCTGGCCGATGAACTGATCGACATGCGCGAGGCGCTCGACGTGCCCTACCCCGGCATCGACGCCGCACTGGACGAGGCACTGGCCTTTGACGGTGGCCCGGTGGTGCTGGCGGATGGCGCGGACAATCCGGGCGGTGGCGCGGCGGGCGACTCCACCTTCATCCTGCGCCGCATGATCGAACGCGGCATAGGCAATGCGGCCATCGGCCCAATGTGGGACCCGATCGCGGCACGCATCGCGTTCGAGGCCGGCGTGGGCGCGCGCCTGCCGCTACGCATCGGCGGCAAGATCAGCCCGCTCTCCGGCGAGCCGCTGGATCTGGATTGCACGGTCAAGGCGCTGATGCCCGACATGGTGATGACCGGCCTGGCCAACGCTCCCATGCAGATGGGCGACAGCGCGCTCGTGGAGGCCAACGGCATCGACATCGTTCTGATCACGCTGCGCAACCAGGCCATGGGAACCGATCTCTTTACCCAGCTTGGCTGCGACCTCGCCGCAAAAAAGATCATCGTGGTCAAGTCGTCGCAACACTTCTACGCGTCCTTCGCGAAGATCGCGCGCCACGTGATCTATGCCGGAGCGCCGGGCGCGGTGACGCTGGACCTGCGCACCCTGCCCTACCGCAAAGTTCACCGCCCGAAGTGGCCGCTCGATCCCGCCTGATTCACGGGACGCTGAGACTCCAATACCAAGACACCTGACAAGCATCAGGACAAAGCAAGACAAGGAGGAGACAAGACATGCAACACCGACCGCTCGCCACGCTCGTCATTGGCACCCTGTTGCTGGCCGGCACCAGCCTGCCGGCGCAGGCACAGGCACAGGCCCCCGCCAGGACGCTGAAGATCGTGCCGCACGCCGACCTGAAGATCCTCGACCCGACCTTCACCACGGCCTACATCACGCGCAACTTCGGCTATATGGTCTACGACACGCTGTTCGCGCAGGACGCGACCGGCAAGCCGCAGCCGCAGATGGTGGAGAAGTACACCAGCAGCAAGGACGGCAAGCAGTGGAGCTTTACGCTGCGTCCCGGCCTGAAGTTCTCCGATGGCAACGCCGTGACCGCCGCGGACGCCGTGGCATCGTTGCAGCGCTGGGGCGCGCGCGACAGCCTGGGACGCTCGATGGGCGAGGCCGGCGCCGAGTGGAAGGTCGTCGACGCGCGCACCTTCACGCTGACGCTGCAGCAGCCCTTTGGGCTGGTGCTGGAAGCGCTGGCCAAGCCCTCCGGCTTTCCGCCGGTGATCCTGCCCGAACGCCTGGCCAAGCAACCGGCCACCGCCCCGCTGACCGAAGTGGTGGGTTCCGGCCCCTATCTGTTCAAGCGTGACGAATGGGTACCGGGCAACAAGGCCGTGTTCGTGCGCAATCCCAACTACACGGGCCGCCGCGAAGCTCCAAGCGGTCTGGCTGGCAACAAGACCAGCCACTTCGATCGCATCGAATGGCTGTACCTCCCCGACGCCAACAGCGCCGTCGCCGCCCTCAAGCGCGGCGAGGTGGACCTGATCGAGCAGCTGCCGCCGGACTACATCACGCCGCTGCGTGCCGATAACAGCCTCAAGGTCGGCTCTGGCGGCACCTACCAGGGAATGCTGGTGATGAACCAGTTGCACCCGCCCTTCAATAATCCGAAGGTACGCCAGGCCCTGCTGCAGGCAGTCAGCCAGGAGCGCTTCACCGCGGCCATGGGTTTCCCGCTGGACATGCGCATGAACTACTGCGCCACGTTCTTCATTTGCGGCAGCCCCAACGACACGGCCGCCGGCGCCGAACCCTTCCGCAAGCCGGATGTCGCCAAGGCCAAGCAGATGCTGGCGGTCTCGGGCTACAAGGGCGAAAAAGTAGTGTTGCTGGTGCCCACCGACATCACCGCGCTGAACGCCGAGGCGCTGATGGCCGCGCAGACCATGCGCAGCATTGGCATCAACGTCGACATGCAGAACATGGACTGGGCCTCGATCGGCGCGCGACGTGCCAAGCGTGACGCGCCGGATGCCGGTGGCTGGAACATGTATGTGACCGTGGCCGGCGAGTTCGACGTCAACACCCCGGTCACCAACGCCTACCTCAGCGCCGCCTGCGGCAACAGCCTGCCCGGCTGGCCGTGCGACAAGCCGCTGGACGAGTTGCGCAGCGCATGGGTGCGCGAGATGGTGCCGGCCAAGCGGCGCGATCTGCTCGATGCCTTCCAGAAGCGCGCCTATGAAGCGGTGCCGTACGTGAACGCCGGGCAGTACTCGTCCGCGTTCGCCGCGCGGGCCAATCTGAAGGGCCTGGACAAGCTGTGGGGCGGCGTGCCCACGGTCTGGGCGCTTGATCGCTGAGCGAGTCTGCCATGGGTTACCTGATCCGCCGCCTGCTGGCCACGCTGCCGGTGATGGCCGTGGTGGCCATCGTGGTCTTCCTGCTGATTCACCTGTCGCCGGGCGACCCGGCGGCACTGATCGCAGGCGACCTTGCCACCGTCGAGGACATCGCGCGCCTGCGTGCCACCCTGGGCCTCGACCAGCCGCTGTGGCAACAGTTCGGGCTCTGGGCCGGCCGGCTCGCCAGCGGAGACCTGGGCACTTCCATCTTCACGCAGATGCCGGTGACCGAGCTGCTGGCGCAGCGGCTGGAGCCGACGCTGTCGATCGCCGCGCTGACCATGCTGCTGACGCTGCTGGTATCGGTACCGCTGGGCACGCTGGCGGCCTATCGCGCGGGTAGCTGGATCGACCGGCTGGTGATGCTGTTCGCCGTGCTGGCGTTCTCGCTCCCGGTATTCCTGGTGGGCTACCTGCTGGTCTATGCGTTCGCAATCCAGTTGCCGTGGTTTCCGGTGCAGGGCTATGCCCGGCTGGCCGATGGCGCCGGGGGTTGGCTGCGTAGCCTGGTGCTGCCGTGCGTCAATCTGGCGCTGGTGTACATCGCCCTGATTACCCGCATGACGCGCGCCACGGTGCTGGAAGTGCTGCACGAAGACTACATCCGCACCGCCCGCGCCAAGGGGCTCGGTGTGCTGCCGGTACTCGGCCATGCGCTACGCAACGCGGCCATTCCGATTGCGACCACGGTCGGCACCGGCATCGCGCTGCTGATCGGTGGCGTGGTGGTGACCGAGACCGTATTCGCGATTCCCGGCGTTGGCCGGTTGGTAGTGGATTCAGTGCAACGCCACGACTACCCGGTCATCCAGAGCGTGCTGCTGCTCTCGGCAGGTGCCTATGTACTGATCAACCTGATGATCGACCTCAGCTACCGGCTGTTCGATCCCCGCATCAAATACTGAGCCGCCATGACCGCTACCCTGCCCTCGCGCCAGGACGCCGCCGCACGGCCGGCGGACGACGACGCGCCGTTCGTGCTGCCCCGCTGGTACTGGGCGCGCAAGCATCCCACCCTCCTCATTGGCGCCGTGCTCCTGCTGGCCGTTGCCGCGCTGGCGATCGCCGCGCCGTGGATCTCGCCGTTCGACCCGCAGGACATCGACCCGCTGGCGCGTATGCAGCCGCCTTCCGCCGAACACTGGTTCGGCACCGATGCGCTGGGCCGCGACGTGTTCAGCCGCGCGGTCTGGGGCGGCCGCGTGTCGATGATCGTCGCCCTCTCGGTCGGCCTGCTATCCACCGTGCTGGGCGTCATCATCGGCCTGACCGCCGGCTTCGTGCGCTGGACCGATGGCTTTCTCATGCGCGTGATGGACGGGCTGATGGCCATCCCGGGCATCCTGCTGGCGATCGCGCTGATGGCACTGACCCAGGCCAGCCTGGGCGCGGTGATCGTCGCCATCACCATCCCCGAGGTGCCGCGTGTGGTGCGGCTGGTTCGCTCGATGGCGCTGACCCTGCGCGAGCAACTCTATGTCGAAGCCGCACACGCGGTGGGCACGCGGCTGCCGGTGATCCTGCTGCGCCACGTGCTGCCCAACATGGTCGCGCCGCTGATCGTGCAGGCCACCTTCGTCGCGGCGGCGGCCGTGCTGACCGAGGCGGCGCTGTCCTTCCTTGGGGTGGGCGTGCCGGCGCAGACGCCAAGCTGGGGCAACATCATGGCCGAGGGTCGCAACTTCGTTGCCGTGGCTTTCCACATCCTGCTGTATCCCGGCCTGCTGCTGGCCGCCACCGTGCTCGCTATCAACCTACTGGGCGACGGCCTGCGCGATGCGCTCGATCCGCGCCTGGCGCGTCAACTCTGAGATGGGAACTGCCATGACGTCCACCCGCAAGGCGCTCCCCGCCGGCACCCCACTGCTGGAAGTGCAGGACCTGCACGTGCGCTTCGACACCCTGACCGGCCCCGCGCGATCGGTCAACGGTGTCTCCTACACGGTGCGCGCCGGCCAGACACTGGGTGTGGTCGGTGAATCCGGCTGCGGCAAGAGCGTGACCGCGCTCTCCATCATGCGGCTGCTGTCCACGCCACCCGCGCACGTGACAGGTGCCGTCCTGCTCGACGGGACCGATCTGCTCACGCTTAGCGAGCGGGAGATGCGCCGCATCCGTGGCAACCGCATCTCCATGATCTTCCAGGAGCCGATGACCTCGCTCAATCCGGTCTTGACCATCGGCCGCCAGATCGCGGAAACCGTGCGCCTGCACCAGGGGGCGAGCCATGCCGAAGCGCTTGCGCGCGCGATCGACATGTTGCGCCTCGTGCAGATCCCCGAGCCCGAGCGGCGCGCGAACGAGTATCCGCATCAGCTCTCTGGCGGCATGCGCCAGCGCGTGATGATCGCGCTCGCGCTGGCCTGCAATCCCGAGGTGCTGATCGCCGACGAGCCCACCACCGCGCTGGACGTGACCATCCAGGCGCAGATCCTCGACCTGATCCGACGCCTGCAGCAGGAGCTGGGCACCGGCGTGGTGATGATCACGCACGACCTCGGCGTGGTGGCGGAGAGCTGTCATCGCGTGGTGGTGATGTACGCCGGGCGCAAAGTCGAAGAAGCGAACGTGGCCGATCTGTTCGACCGCCCGCTGCATCCCTACACACGCGCCCTGATGGCATCCATGCCGTCGATGAACACCGGCAGCAGCCGCCTGACCGAGATCCCCGGGCTGGTGCCGTCGCCCCAGCAACCACAGCGCGGCTGCGCCTTCGCGCCACGCTGCGCCCAGGCGCAGGCCCGCTGCCACACGGAAATGCCCCGGCTTTCGGCACAGGGCGCCGACCACTTTGTGGCCTGCTTCGCCGTCGAGGCAAGTCAATCCGATCGCGTCGCGCCAGTCGACAGTACCCCGGAGACCCTTGCATGAACCCCTCTCAGGAACCTATCGCGGCGACCGCGCAGGCCGCGCCGCTGCTGCAGGTGGACGGGCTGCGCAAGCACTACACTGCGCCGCGCCGCTGGCCCTCGCCGCCGCCCCGGCCGATCCAGGCGGTTGATAACGTCTCCTTCACGGTTGCTCGTGGCGAAACACTGTCCCTGGTGGGCGAATCCGGCTGCGGCAAGACCACCACCGCAAAGTCCGTGCTGCGTCTGGTAGAGCCCACCGCAGGCTCGGTCAGGCTGGACGGCGAGGAACTGCTGACCCTGTCGCCTGCGGAGATGCGCCGCCGCCGGCGCGAACTACAGATCATCTTCCAGGACCCGTACGCTTCGCTGAGCCCCCGTCTGACTGCGGGAGAAATCGTCGCGGAGCCACTGCGCAACTTTGGGATGCGCTCCCGCGCGGAGCGCGAGGCGCGCGTGCAATGGCTGTTCGGCAAGGTCGGCCTGCGCCCCGAGGCCGCCGCGAAGTATCCGCATGAGTTCTCGGGCGGGCAACGCCAGCGGCTCGGCATTGCCCGCGCACTGGCCATGCAGCCCAAGCTGATCGTGTGCGACGAACCGGTCTCCGCGCTCGACGTATCGGTGCAGGCCCAGGTCGTCAACCTGCTGATGGACCTGCAGCAGGAGTTCGGCATCGCCTATCTCTTTGTTGCCCATGATCTGGCCGTGGTGCGCCATATCAGCCGCCGCGTGGCCGTGATGTACCTGGGTCGCATCGTCGAACTGGCCGATCGCGATGCGCTGTTCTCGACGCCGCGCCACCCCTATACCGAGATTCTGCTGTCGGCCGTGCCGGTGCCAAACCCGCGCGCACCGGCACGGCGCATTCTGCTGCAGGGCGATCCGCCCAGCCCGGCCAACCCACCCTCTGGCTGCCACTTTCATACGCGTTGCCCGCTTGCGCAGCCCATTTGCCGCGAGCAGGCACCGGCGCTGACGGCGCGCCCGACGGATGCGCCGGGCGGCCACCAGGTCGCCTGTCATTTCCGTTGAAGGACACACCCATTCCATTTCAGGAGACCCGTAGCATGGCTGAGCAGGCTTCGAACCATCATGATCTGCTGATCCGGGGCGGCACCGTGATCGACGGTAGCAAGGCACCGCGATTCACCGCCGACATTGCCGTGCGCGATGGCCGCATCGCCGCTGTCGGCGACCTTGCCGGTCACACTGCCGAGCACACGCTGGACGCCACTGGCCGCATCGTCGCCCCGGGCTTCATCGACTCGCATACCCACGACGACCAGGCGGTGCTGTCGCAGGCGGCAATGCCGTTCAAGATCTCCCAGGGCGTGACCACGGTGGTGGCCGGCAACTGCGGCATCAGCGCTGCGCCGCTACGCGCCGACATGGACCTGCCGATGCCGCTGGGCCTGATCGATGCACCGCCTGAAGGCCGCTTCACAACCTTCGCCGCCTATCTGGACGCCCTGCGCGCCACCCCCAGCTCGGTGAACGTGGCAGCGATGGTGGGTCACTCCACGCTGCGTGCGGTCACCATGTCCGCGCTGGATCGCCCCGCGAACGACGACGAGATCGCAGCCATGCAGGCGCTGGTCGAGGAAGCGATGCAGGCGGGTGCCATCGGGATGTCGACTGGTACCTTTTACCCGCCGGCGATCAAGGCCACCACCGAGGAGATCATCGAAGTCTGCCGCCCGCTGAGCGCGCGCAAGGCGCTCTATGTCACGCACATGCGCAACGAGTCCGATCAGGTCATGGAAGCGCTCGAGGAGACCTTCCAGATCGGCCGCGCGCTGGACGTACCCGTGGTGGTGTCGCACCACAAGGTGCAGAACACGCCAAACTTCGGCCGCAGCCGCGTCACCCTGCCCTTTATCCAGGAGACGATGCAGCACCAGTGCGTGTCGCTCGACTGCTATCCCTACACCGCCGGCTCCACCATGATCCGCACCGAACCCGCCATGCTCGAGGGTCGCGTGCGCATCGCCTCCAGCGTGCCGCACCCGGAATGCACGGGCCGCGACCTGGATGACATCGCCCGCGAATGGGGCGTCGCCAAGCAGGAAGCCGCGCGGCGGCTGCAGCCCGGCACGGCCATCTATTTCCTGATGGACGAAGCCGACGTGCAACGCATCCTGGCTTTCGACGAAACGATGATCGGATCGGACGGCATCCCGGTCGGCGAGAATCCGCACCCGCGCCTGTGGGGCACTTTCCCGCGTGTGCTGGGGCATTACTGCCGCGAGGTCGGCCTGTTCCCGCTGGAAACCGCGGTCTGGAAGATGACCGGCCTGACCGCGCGCAACTTCGGCCTGCATGGGCGCGGCACGCTGGCGGTCGGCAATCATGCCGACATCGTGGTCTTCGACGCCGGCACCATCCGCGACGCCGCCGACTACGACACGCCCACGCGCCCGGCCGAGGGCATCGACACCGTTATCGTCAACGGCGCCATCACCTGGCACGGCGGGCAGCATACCGGCGCCAGAAACGGCCAGGTCATCAGGCGTCGTCACGCCGCCTGATGACCTGGCGGGAAGCACCGAGGCCGAGTGCCATGAGCCCCGGCCTCGGATGCTTCCGCGTAGCGGCTAGAAGCGGTGGCGCACCCCCACGGCCACGCCGATCATGTTGTCCGCTCCGGCACCCAGGTAGTAAGCATTGGCAAAACTGATCGCCGACGTGTCGAAGTTCAACCCCGAGTTCTTCGAGTAGGCGGTGGTCAGGTAGACGTCGGTACGCTTGGAGAAGGCGTAGTCGGCGATGAAGGTGACCTGCCACGGGTTCTTCACGTTGAAGCCCGCTACGTTCCTGATATCGTCGTAGTAGTAGGCCAGTGTCAGGCCAAGCGCGGCAGTCGCCTGGTAGTTCGCGCCGATCCAGTAGTAGTTGTCGCGCAACAGCGTCGCGTCGGTGGTCCCCTTGTTCAATCCCCAGCGGTATCCACCCATCACCTTGACCGGCCCGGTCTCATAGCTGGCCGCAAGCGCGACTTTCCGGAATGCGCCGGTTGCCCCCGTTGTCGCGGACAGCGTGGGGTTGTATTGGTCGTAGACCACCGTCGCCCCGAACGGTCCGCCGGAATAGCTCAACGAGGCACCGTATCCGGTATCGCGGCGGAACTGGCCCGCGACCTCGCCGGCACCGGCAACACCGTTGCCGAACGACCAGTAGCCACCTGCGGTGACGCCCCCGAACTTGCCGACATACTTGATGACGTTGTCCGAGCGGTAGTTCAGGCCGAGCTGCATGGCAATCGGCTCGTACTGCACGCCGTAGCGGGTAGGCGAGAAGTCGGCCAGCGCGCTGAAGATCGTGGTGTACTGACGGCCCAGCGTGATGGCACCAACGCTGTCGCTCTGCAAGCCCACATACGCCTGACGGCCAAAGATCCGGCCACCCTGCTGCAACTTGCCGTCGTCGCTGCCAAAGCCGTTTTCCAGCACGAACAGCGCCTTCATCCCGCGGCCGAGATCTTCGGTCCCGCGAATCCCCCAACGCGAGCCAGACAAACCGCCGGGCGTCATGCCTATTTTGCTGTGCGCAGGGCCCGGAAAGCCGGGTTGGGTCGGCGCGATGGAGGAATAGTGGCTGACGTACTCGATGTTTGCATCGACGACGCCATATAGCGTGATCGAACTCTGCGCCAGTACGGGCGCGGATGCAGCACTGAGTACAGCAAATACGGTTCCCTGTTTCATGTTTGATGTCTCCTTGTTGGTCTTGGGTGTTACGGGCACTGCACGAAAAAAAAAGGCAAAGCACAGCCAACGCCCCAGGGCGGAAATCCCTGGGGACGGCGTGGTGAAAAAAAGGCAAATGCCGGACTGACCGGGGTCGCGCTGCTACCAGCGCGCCGGCATCATGACCTTCGCAATATGGGGGCGTGAAGAGGAACCTGGAGCTGTGCCTTCAGCTCGGAGGTTGACATTGGCATGGCATCCGGAGATGCCTTTCTAGATTCCAGTGCAGGTACGGGTGCCTGCTGACAATTACTCCGGTTCGATACCTGCTGCCTTGATGGTTTTGGCCCACTTCGCGGTTTCGCTGCGGACAAACGCCGCCAGCTCTTCCGGCGTCGAAGACAGCGGCTGCCCGCCCGTCTTGCCGAAGTGCTCCGCCGCCGCGCTGCTGCCCATGGCCTGCTGGATAAAGCTGCTCATCTGGTCGACGACAGACGTGGGTGTGCCGGCGGGGAAGAATGCCGCCACCCAAGCCGTCAATTCATAGCCCGGCAATCCGCTCTCGTCCATCGTGGGCACGTCCTTGAACAACGGATGCCGCTGTGCGGTAGTCACCGCGATCGCGCGCAGCTTGCCGGCCTGGATCAGCGGCCGCGCCGGCGAGATGTCGGAGATCATGAAGTCGATCTGATGGCCCATCAGGTCGGTCAGCGCCTGGGGCACCCCCTTGTAGGGGACATGCAGCGCTGGCGCTCCGCTCATGATCTTGTAGAGCTCGCTGGCGATACGGGTGGAGGAACTGCCGCTCCCGAACGTCAGCTTCCCCTGCCGTTGCCGGGCCAGCGCCGTCAGATCCGCCACGGTGCGCACCGGGCTGTCGGACGGCACCACCAGTACCAGGCCACTCTTGGCGATCAGCGAAACCGGAGCAAAATCCTTGATGGGATCGTAGGGCAGCTTCTTGAACAACGAGGCATTGGCCGCGTGCGTGGTGTTGGTGGTGATCAGCATGGTGTAGCCGTCGCCCTGCGCAGTGGCAACGGTCTTTGCCGCGATGAATCCGTTCGCGCCGGGGCGGTTCTCGACCACCACGGACTGGCTCGTCTGCATCGTGATGCTTTGGGCCACATAGCGTGCGCTTTCGTCGGTGCCGCTTCCCGCCGGGAACGGCACGACTACGCGTATCGGCTTGTCCGGATACCCCTTGGTCACGGCCGCCGAAGCCATCTCTGGCGCCGTTGCCGATACCGCCAGGGCAGGGAGCAGCCCGAGAAAGCGCCGCCGGTTGATCTGCTGTTCCATTGTGTCTCCTTCTATTTTTGTCTCTGGTAATCCGTCGCAGCGTCGCGCGTCAGGTCACGGCGTCGTGCGCGCGGATGACGATGAATGCCGAGGGAGCACCACCGGCCGCGATGCGTAGAACATGGTTCTCCGGCACGAAGACCCAATCGCCCGCGATCGCGCGGAACGGGTGATCGCCGACCTGGCCGTCCAGCTTGCCGCTGCGCACGAACAGCACCTGTTCCGCGTCCTGTAACGCGTGGGGGGCCACATAACCGTCGGCGGCAAGTTGCACCATGTAGATATCGAGGAACCGGGCGCCCACCGTCTGATGCGAGATGGCCGGGCTGACCCGCGCGCCCACATAGAAGTCCAAGTCAATCGGCGGCGCATCGGTCGGCACGTCACGTACGTCGCCGGCACCGTCCTGGAGGCGCGGATCGTCGATGCCGTCCGCCACCACGGCGGCATTCGGGTTCTCGCTGTAGGGTGGCGCGTAGACCACCATGACTTGCACCGGCTCTTCGCTCACGACTTCGAAGCGGTGAAACATGCCGACCGCGTTGAAGCTCCAGTCGCCCGCCCTCAGCGTGCGACGGTGGCCCGGCAGCACGCCCACGCCCTCGCCGGCCAGCAGGTAACTGGCCTGTTCGAGGTTCGGGTGTGCATGAGGCAATGCGCCATGGCCACGCGTGATGGTGCCAAGCAGCACCTCTACCCGCCGGGCGCCTACCGTTTCCTTGCCGATGATGCGCTGATTGGCGGTACCGGTATGGTTCGCCGGCGAGTAGGTCGCCACGTCCGCTGCACGCAAAACAAATGGGGATGCCATCGTCTGTCTCCTTGTCACGTTGCGATGCAGGACTAGCGACGCGCTTCAGGAATCGTCAAGTCCGGATAGTGTTCGCTCAGTGTCGCCGGGAGCGCGACATCCAGCACGAAGCGATCACCGCGATACCAGAAGAAGCCGGCCATCAGGACATTGCCGTCGACATCGAGAATCGACCGGGCCATCTTCGCGACCGGCGCGCCAAAGATGTAGCCGAGATCGCGCACCAGCACATAGTCCGCGGGCTCGACCGTCAGCGTCATGTACGTGGCACCCATCCGGTCGCCCACGACCTGACGCAGCAGCTGGACAAGCTTGTGCCGTTTCTCGCCACCGCGCGGAAACCGGGCATATACGGAAGTCGCCACGTACATCTCGATGGCGCAGAACGGTGCACCGTCCTGGATATGGAGCTTGCGCACCATCGCATAGGTGTCGTGTGCCTTGCCGAATCTCGACAGCGCTGTCGGCAGGCTGACGCCGTCCCGCTTCTCGAGAATGCGGATCTCGAGATCGGCGGCGCCAACCGCATCATCGTTGATGGCGGCACGCAGACGCTCGTCGAATCCGGATGGCGCCTTGATGACGTGAGTGCCGCGCCCGCGCTGGCTGCTGATCAGCCCCTCTTCGGCCAGCAACGCGAAGGCCTGCCTCACCGTGACCTTGGCGATCCCGTGGGACTGCGCCATCGCGTCCACCGTCGGTAGCTGGTGACCAATCGGGTACTCGCCCGAGACGATCTTGTGCCGAATGACGCTGGCGAGCTGCCGATAACGGGTTACGCCATCGGTGCCGTCTTCGCCCAGCACGCTGTTGTCATTGGCAGACGTGTTAGCCGTGACCGGGCTCATTGCAGTAGCCCTCGCGGCACGCGTACAGGCATGGTCAACAGAATCTGGGCCATGCCCTTGCCCAGGGGGTCGTTGCGCAGAGATGCCATGCCGCCTCCGTCCAGTGCTGACTCACACACGAAGTTCATTGCGTCGAAGCCTGGAAGGTCGTAGCGCGTCACTGGCCCTTCCACGAGATGCGCCAGCCAGTCCGCCACGCGTGCCGGCGTGACCTCCGCACGCAACAGCGGCAGATACTCGGGCCTGCGTGCGATAAGACCGATGTTCGAGATGTCGCCTTTGTCGCCGCTGCGCCCGTAGGCGAGGCGGATCAGGGGTACTTCGATCGTGTCGTGAGGTCCCGCCATCGGGGCAACGACGTCGATGTCGGGGGCTGGCGCGGTGACGGTTGCATCCGCGCTGTCGCCCAAGGGAATCGACACGGCGCTACGCACCCCGTCCATCACGACGACTGGCGCCAGCGCTGCCTTGTCCAGCAGGAAGGCGTACTGCCGGATCGATGGCGATGGGCTGGCACGCCCGCCTCCGCCAGAGCCCGTGGTGCCGGGCGACCAACTCGTTCCCGCGGCGGCGATCTCCCGGGCGAACAGTTCCAGTGGGGCCTTATCCCGGTGCGTGACGGCGATTCGCATGACGACTTCGCGCGTGTGGCGCGTCGCCGCACGCGGCCCGAAGCAGGATTCCGCGCCGAGCACCTCGATGCGGGTGCGGATATAGTCGCCCCAGCCGTTCTCCTCGAAGATCCGGCGCGTGCGCGCGAGGATGGCTTCCCCGGTGCGCTCCGCCTTGGCCACCGCGTCGACACCAATGATCGAAAGCTGGGCATTGCAGCGAAAGCCGTCGATGTAGGTAGCGCTGACCTTATAGGCACCACCGGGTGCGCGTCCACGCGCCCCGCTGACCTCGACCAGATTTTGACCGATCTGCCGCAGTTCGACGCGCGTGAAGTCACACGTGACGTCAGGCAGCAGGTAAGACGCGGGATCGCCGATCTCGTAAAGGACCTGCTCGCCGACGGTGGCGGTGCTCACCAGGCCACCTGTGGCAGAAGGCTTGCCGACCACGAAACTGCCGTCGTCGCGACATTCCACCACGGGATACCCGATGTTCGGCCAGTCCGGCACGCTTTCCCAATCGGTATGCAGCCCTCCGGTTGCCTGGCACCCACACTCGATGATGTGGCCGGCCAGACTGCCCTGCGCCAGCCGGTCATAGTCATCCGGCTGCCAGCCGAACTCATGCATCAGCACACCCAGGGTGACCGCACTGTCGACACAGCGCCCGGTAATGACGATCTGGGCGCCATGATCCAGTGCCTGGCGAATCGGCAACGCGCCCAGATAGGCATTGGCGCTGACGACCTTCTCCGGCAGCGGGCGACCCTTCTGCATGTCGCGCACGCCCGCGTCGCGCAATTGCGGCAGCAGCGGCATCACATCGTCGCCTTCGACCACGGCAATGCGCAGCGAGAGACCCTGTTCCGCCGCCAGCGCGGCGATGGCCTCGGCGCACCCGTGTGGATTCATCCCACCCGCGTTGCTGATGACACGAATGCCACGCTCTGCGATCTCCCCGATCAGGCTCTTCATGGTCACCGTCACGAAATCCGTGGCATAGCCAAGCTCCGGCTTGCGCAGCCGGGCGGAAGCCAGGATCGACATGGTCAGTTCGGCCAGGTAATCGAACACCAGATAATCAATGTTCCCGTGGCGCACCAGTTGCGGCGCGCCTACGCTGCTGTCACCCCAGAAGCCGGATGCGCCGCCGATGCGGATCGTTTTTCCTGTCATGCGTGTGCTCCTATTTGCCGGTCCAGGTGGGCCGGCGTTTCTCACGGAAGGCAAGCTGCCCCTCGCGGGCATCTTCGGTCATGGCCAGCAGGCCGATCTGGCTTTCCGTAAACGCCATCGATTGCGCGAAAGGCATGTCTTCGACGTGCTTGAGGGTGTAAAGGCCGCGACGGATGGCCGTCGGCGACTTGTCGAGCAAGCGCCCCAGCAACCAGTCAATCCTGCCGTCCAGATCGTCATCGACATAGTTGACCAGCCCTGCCGCGAGCGCGTCGGCGGCCGTAATCGGTTCACCGCACAGGCACATCTCGTTGAGCAGCCGGCGCGGCACCAGCGACTGCAGCACGCTCAGCACCTGTGCCGGAAACAGGCCAACCTTGACCTCGGGGAGACCGAAGATCGCACTTCCGCGGGCCACGGCCATGTCGCACATCGCCATCAGCCCCATTCCACCGGCCATGCAGGCGCCGTTGACACGGGCGATCAGCGGAATCGTGGATTGCCGGGCCACACGGAGGAGGTCCGCCAGCCCGAGGTAGGGATCCGAGTAGTCGAACGCGAAGGACTTGCCACTCTGCAAATCCGCGCCGGCGCAAAAGGCCTGTTCGCCCACACCGGTAATGACGATGGCCCGAATCGCGCCGTCACGATTGGCGCCGACGATGGCCTCGCGCAGTCCCTGCACGACTGCCGGGCTCATGGCGTTGCGTCGTTCGGGTCGGTTGATGGTCAACGTGAGAACGGCTCCCCGGACTTCGCTCCTGAGTTCTTCAGTCATTGTCTGTTTCCTTTTCGATCGATGCCATTCTGGTGGCCTGCCTGGAGGCACCCGATGCCATGAGCGCGTCAATCGCCGCATCGTCGTAGCCGGCTTCGCGCAAGACTTCGCGGCTGTGCTCTCCCAGGGCCGGCGCATGGCGGCGCCCCGCCGGAGGCGTTCCGTGCCACTCGCTCGGCACCGCCATCTCGCGGATACGGCCAACCACCGGATGATCCGATTCCGTGAAAAAGCCGATATCGTCCAGATGAGGATCGTCGAGTAGCGACGCGAAGGTATGCATCGGAAAGACCGGTATGTCGGCCTCTTTCAGCAAGGTGCGCCATTCGTCTGTCGTGCGCCGGATCATCTCGTCGCTGACCATGCCGTAGAGCTCGGTGATATACGCGGTGCGGGTAGTGATGTTCGCGAAGCGCGGGTCCGTGTCATACAGCTCCGGCTTGCCGATAACTTTGAGGAAGGTGCGCCAATGATGATCGTGGTAGATCAGGCAGCAGACATAGCCATCCTTGGTCCTGTATGGCCGCCGCTCGGGTGACAGCAGGCGCGGATAGCCGAAGTCTCCCTTTGCGGGAACGAACGTCTCCCCATACAGATGGTCGCCCATGACATAGGGGACCATGGTCTCGAACATAGGAACATCGACACGTTGCCCCTTTCCAGTACGCGCCTGCGAATAGAGCGCCGCGCAAATCACGCCGAAGGCATAGAGGCCCACCGAACGGTCGGCAATGGTGATTGGCAGGTAGCGCGGGATATCGCCGGAGCCGAGCGATACGGCCAGCGGCAGGCCGGTGGCCGCCTGGATCAGATCGTCGAATGCGGCCTGTGGCGCGTAGCGTCCGCGCTGCGAGAAACCGAACATGCCCACATAGACGATGCGAGGATTGATTGCTGCGATCGACTCGTAGTCCAGCCCAAGCCGCTGCATCGCCTGTGGGCGCACGTTGTAGGCCAGGACGTCGGCATCCTTGACCAATCGCAGCAGCGCGTCCTTGCCCGCGTCGGTCTTCAGATCCAGCACGAGGCTGCGCTTGTTGCGGTTGAGACCAAGGAACAGCGGCCCCAGTTTCTCGTCGCCGCAGGGGCCGATGCGGCGTGTGCTGTCGCCCTCTGGCGACTCCACCTTGATCACGTCGGCGCCCAGGTCGGCCAGCATCTGGGTGGCTGACGGCCCCATGAATACGGACGTGATGTCCACCACTTTCACGCCGGCCAATGGGCCGGTTGTCTCCTGTTTCTTCATACTTTTGTCCGCAGTTTGGCTACGTCGACCCATTGGCGAAGCCTCCCATGGGCCAGCGTCAATTAGTTCTATGAATAGAACTATAGATGAAACGCCATCACGGATCAAAGTCCGCGTTTACCCCAGCTGCGGCTTGACGACTCGACGGCCCTGGCCTGTTCCGCGCAGCGGAAGCCCCGCACCACGATGGCGCCACAGGTGCTACGCTGCATCCACTTCCCAACAGACACGCGACCATGACCACCACGACGCCCCCGGCTTTCGAGACGCTTCAGTACGCCGTGCAGAACGGCATTGCCACGATCTCGCTTCACCGCCCCGAGAAGATGAACGCGTTCACACACCAGATGTGTGAAGACCTGATCGCGGCATTTGACGCGACGGATGCCGACGACAATGTGCGCGCCGTGGTCGTGACCGGCAGCGGCCGCGCGTTCTGCGCGGGTGCCGACCTGTCCAGCGGGGGCGCCACCTTCGACTACGAGAAGCGTTATGGATCGACCGGCGTGAAACGTGACGGCGGCGGCCGGGTCGTGCTGCGCATTTTCCGCAGCCTCAAGCCGGTCATCGCTGCCGTGAACGGCGCCGCGGTTGGTGTCGGCGTCACCATGCAGTTGCCGATGGACATCCGCATCGCCTCGACCGACGCAAAGTTCGGCCTGGTGTTCGCACGGCGGGGAATTACGCCGGAAGCGGCTTCGTCATGGTTCCTGTCGCGCGTCGTGGGGATTTCGACGGCACTGGAATGGTGTTTTTCGGGTCGCGTGTTCAGCGCGCAGGAAGCGCACGAGCGCGGACTTGTGCGTTCGCTCCATGCGCCCGAGGATCTGCTGCCGGCGGCCTATGCCATCGCCAGGGAGATCGCGGACAACGCCGCCCCGGTTTCGGTCGCCATGGCGCGCCAGATGATCTGGCGCATGGCAGGAGCCGCTCATCCCATGGACGCCCACAAGGTGGATAGTCGCGCGATCCAGTCGCGCGGTCAGTCGGACGATGCGAAGGAGGGGATTGCGAGCTTCCTCGAGAAGCGTCCGGCACAGTTCCCGAACCGCGTATCGAGCCAGATGCCGGACTTCTTCGACTGGCAGGGCGAGCCAGACTTCGAGTAAGCCGCCAATCGCCGGCGATTCGCGAGCCGAGGCGGTTCGCGAGTCGTCGTCAGAGGATGGCTCGGCTATCGCAGCTTGAGCAGATCCTCATACAGCGTGCGTGGCACCGTCACGCCCGCCTCATCGCTCCTGGCTCGCGCGGCGTAGCGACGTTGCGACGGCAAGCGCGCGCCCTGACTCGTGATTGCCTCGAACAGGCTCTCGGCTTTCTCCAGATACTCGCTGGCCCGATCGCCCAGAAAGACGGTCGGATCGAATGCCAGCAGCAGTTCGCCATGACATGGCGTGGCCCCCGCGCCCGCATCGAACGCCATGGATTCGGCACTTGTCATGTCGCCGATCAGCGGGCCGGCCATCAGTTCGATCATCGCGGACAACGCAGACCCCTTGTGCCCACCGAACGTCAGCATGGCGCCTTTCAGCGCCGCCAGTGGGTCGGTCGTCGGGTTCCCGTCCGCATCGATGGCCCACCCTTCCGGCAGCGCCTTGCCTTGCCGGCGATGAAGCTCGATATCGCCTCTGGCGATCGCGCTGGTCGCAAAGTCGAAGACAAATGGCGTTCTGCCCGGACGCGGCCAGGCGAACGCCAGGGGATTCGTTCCGAATACCGGTTTGGTTCCGCCGGCAGGGGCCACCCACGCGTGGCTGGGCGTCATGGCCATCGCGACCAGTCCTTCACTCGCCAGCGTTTCCACCTCGGGCCAGAGCGCGGAGAAGTGAAAGCAGCGATTGATGGCCATGGCCGCCAGACCGCATTCCCGGGCTTTCCGGATGAAATGCGGCAGGCCGGTCTGAAACGCCAGCAGCGAGTTGCCGAAGCGGGCATCGACCCGAACGATCGCTTTCGCCTGATCGACGACTTCCGGCACCGCGTGGCCATCCACCTTCCCGTTGCGAATGGTATGAACGCAGACCAGCAGGCGATACAGGCCATGAGACTGGCACTCGTCTCGCTGGCCCGCGACAATCACGTCAGTGATCGCCTTGCTGTGCGCCTCGGAATAGCCGTTCGTTTGCAGAACGTTGAGCGAAAGCTCGCGTACCTCCGCGAGCGAGAGCTGGATGGTTTCCGACATTGATCTGCGATGCCTCCTTATCGTTGCCTGGGGGATGTCACGCGCGCTGGAGCAGCCACTCGGGCGCATCCTGAAGCGCCACGGGCCGAAGAAAACGCTGCAAGGCAGCATACCCGACCGACGTGGTCTTCGGATCGGTGGACGCCGGCCAGGGGCCGCCATGTTGCTGAGCGCGTGTTACGGCGACGCCGGTAGGCACACCAGAGAACAGCACGCGGCCTCCAATGTTCTGGGCCACGCGCACGATCTCGCGATTCTCGCGGTTGTCCCGGCCGGCCCCCCAGATCGTGACGGTGAGCGATCCCTTGACGGCGGAAAGTACATCGGGAATCGCATCGACGGATGGTACCGTGACCACCACGGCCGCCGGACCGAACATTTCCTCGTGGAGGCCGGCATCCGCGATAAAGGCGGCGCTGGTCGTCCGGAACAGCCGGGGAGCCGGGCCGGCCCCAACTTCATTCCCTTCCTGCACGACCTCGATATTGGCATTCGCCTTGATACGCGCGGCGGCATCTTCAAACCCGTTGCGGATGCCTTCGCTCAGCATCCGATGGGTGGCCTGGCCCGCCAGCGAATCGCCCAGCGCCGATACGAATTCGCGGCCGCGCTGGTCATCGACCACCACGATAACGCCCGGGCTGGTACAGAACTGGCCGCAGCCTTGCAGCATCGACGCAGCCAGCACCTTGGCCGGCGCAACCGGGTCGTCATGCAGTGCCGCGGGGAGCACCACCACCGGATTGATCGAACCGAGTTCGCCGAAGAATGGAATCGGGATCTCTCGCTCATTGGCGGCGCGCCACAAGGCCACGCCACCCTGATAGGAGCCCGTGAAGGCGACGCCCGCGATCATCGGTTGCTTGACCAGATAGATATTGGCGTCGCGCGACATGTCGCAGTCGAGCATTGAGAACACGCCCTCTCCCACGCCTTGCGCGCGCAGGACCTCTGCGGCAATCTTCGCCACCTCGATCGACAGGCGCGGATGTCCGCCATGCGGCTTCACGATGACCGGACAGCCCGCAGCCAATGCCGATGCGGTGTCTCCGCCCAGGACCGAGAACGCGAACGGGAAGTTGCTGGCTGCAAATACGGCAACCGGACCAATCGGCACCATGACACGGGTCAGACGCGGACGGCCCGACGGAGGCGGGCCGGAAATGGCTTCGTCATCCACCTGGACATAGGGGACGCCCGCCACGACTTCAGCCGCGAAGCCCCGCAACTGGAACGATGTGCGGGCGATCTCCCCCGTCAGCCGTGGGATGCCGAGGCCGGTTTCCTCGTCGGCCATCACCGCGAGTTCATCCGCGCGCGCGTCGAGGGCGTCAGCCAGCGCATGCAGCACGCCACTGCGGACCGTGGGACTCGAATGCGCCCATACCGCGCTGGCCTCGTGGGCGCGCGCGGCGTGCTGGTCGATGATTGCGAAGGCTGGGTTCTGTTCGGAAACGTGCATGAAT
The DNA here is from genome assembly GCF_000319775.1 of Cupriavidus sp. HMR-1. NCBI lineage: Bacteria > Pseudomonadati > Pseudomonadota > Betaproteobacteria > Burkholderiales > Burkholderiaceae > Cupriavidus > Cupriavidus sp. HMR-1. The sequence goes on along the minus strand of NZ_ANKP01000033.1, from coordinate 35,859 downwards.
GGATACGAGGGAATCTGACGGAAAAGCGGAGAGCCGAGCGGAGCGCGGAAGCGCCGCATCACGGAGAAGGAGTACAGATGGGTAGAACAGGCGCCCAAGGCAGCGGACTTTGCCACCTTGGGATGGTCATGCGGATTCAGACAGAATCAGGCGTCCACACCTTTGGACCACTCGCGATACCAGTCACGGAAGAGTGCGTACTGCTGTTCCGCGTAGTTGCGCTGCGCGTCGCTCAGCGCGTCCGTCTCATTGAAATGCAGCGTGTATTCCTTGTCGCCGTTCAGCACCATCAGGTGCTTGTAGAACAGAACCAGATCGGTGCCTTCGTCGAACGAGGACAGGACATGCAGCGCCGCCTCCAGTTCCCTGGCCAGGCGACGCGCCTTGACGTCGCCAGCAGCCGCCTGCTTGCTCAGCTTGACCAGTTGCAGCACTTCACGCGGCAGCGCGTTGCCGATACCGGTGATGGCACCGGTGGCGCCGCAGTTCACAAACCCGTGGAACACTTGCGTGTCGACACCGGCCATCAGGATCACGTTCTCGTCCTGCGAGGTGATGTTCTCCGCGGCATAGCGCATGTCCGCCGCGCCGCCAAACTCCTTGAAGCCAATCAGGTTCGGGAACTGGCGGCGGAGTTCGAAGAACAGGTCCGCCCGGGTGGCGAAGCCATAGTACGGGCTGTTGTAGATCACCGCGGGCAGGCTCGGCGCGGCAGCAAGGATGGCGGAGAAATGCGCCTTCTGCGCGGCCGGGGACGCGCCACGCGACAGCACGCGCGGAATAACCATCAGGCCGTGCGCGCCAACCTTCGCGGCGTGCGCGGCGTGGGAAACGGCTTCCTTCGAATTGACGGCGCCGGTGCCGACGATGGTCGGCACGCCCGCTGCCACGAGGCGGGACACGCCTTCCTGGCGTTGTTGCTCCGTCAGCAGCGGCCAATCTCCCATCGACCCGCAGTAGACGACCGCGCTCATGCCGAGTTCGATCAGTTCCTTGCCCTTGGCGACGAGCGCGTCGAAGTCCGGCTTGCGATCCGGAGTGCAAGGGGTCATGAGTGCGGGGATAGTACCCTCAAAAATCTTGGAAGACATCACGCGGTCCTGAGTCAGAAAGTTTCGATAAGAGCGGAATCGGGGCTCCCGGAAACAGCCTCCGCGAGACTGCTTTATCAGGACAACGATCCCTGCTTCGTGCATATTGTATAAAATCTGTTGAGAAACGTGCTACGAGATTTCGTCAGGGTTTACCCGCCAGAGCGCACCAGCCTGGGTCATCCACCATCCCCCTCCGACTCCACAGATGCACCATTTTCTGGCTTGCAGAGGCCCTTTCCGGGAGATTGATGACGGCTTTCCGGCCCCAGTGGTTCCCGGCCAAAGGGTAAACCCCTCATTCCCGTATATTGCATGTTGTATAAAATCTCACCACTGACGCCGGTGTGGCGAGGCGGGAATCCACCCGCTGGTCAGCAGAGACAAAAGGACGAGCAAAGATGGCGAATCAACTCAGCGAGGCTGTCCCCGAAGCGAGTGTGGGACGACAACGCGGCACGACAACAAAAGATCTGCGCCGCGTTGTCGCGGCTGCGATGGTTGGGTCCGTAGCGGAATGGTATGAGTTCTTCCTGTATGGAACGGCATCCGCACTGGTATTCGGGACGCACTTCTTCAAGAAAACAGGGAATCCGGTCGATGGCCTGATCGCGGCCTTCGCGCTCTATGCCGTCGGGTTCGCCGCACGGCCAATCGGCGGGATCGTCTTCGGTTACTACGGCGACAAGTTCGGCCGCAAGTACCTTCTCCAGGTCAGTCTGGTAGCCGTGGGGATCACGACGTTCCTGATGGGCTGCCTTCCCACGTTCGACGTGATCGGGTACTGGGCCCCCGCCCTGCTCGTCACGCTGCGCCTTATCCAGGGCTTTGCCTTCGGTGGCGAATGGGGCGGCGCCGTCCTTCCGGTGAGCGAGCACAGCCCTGACGACCGGCGCGGCTACTGGGCAAGCTGGCCGCAGGCAGGCGTGCCGGCTGGCAACCTCGTCGCCACACTCATCCTGCTCGCGCTCTCGAGCACGCTGCCGGAACAGGACTTCCTGTCCTGGGGCTGGCGAGTCGCCTTCTGGTTCTCCGCCGTGGTGGTGCTGATCGGCTTCTGGATCCGTCGCAAGGTCGATGATGCGCCGATTTTCAAGGAATCCCAGGAACGGCGCGAAAAGGAACATGCGACCCAGCAAGGTGTCCGCTACGTTCTGCGCTATCACTGGAAGGAAGTGCTGATCGGCATTGGCGCGCGCTTCGCGGAGAACATCCTCTACTACATGGTGGTGACGTTCTCCATCACGTACCTGAAGCTCGTGGTTGGCGCGGACACCACGCGCATTCTCAAGCTGATGTTCTTTGCCAATGCCCTGCACTTCATGATCATTCCGTTCATGGGCTACCTGTCGGACATCATCGGTCGCAAGCCGGTGTACCTGACCGGCGCGGTCCTGACGGCGGCCTGGGGCTTCATTGGCTTCCCGATGATGGACACCGGGAACGACTGGATCATCATGGCTGCCATCGTGCTGGGCCTGGCAATCGAGTCGATGACCTACTCGCCCTACTCCGCGCTCATGACCGAGATGTTCCCGACGAACGTCCGATACACCGCGCTCTCGCTGTGCTACCAGATCGCACCGCTGATGGCCGGATCGCTGGCACCGCTGATCGCGCTGTCGCTGCTGGAGAAGTACCACTCCTCCACGCCGATCGCCCTCTACCTGGTGGCCGCCGCGGTGATCTCTATCATCAGCGTTGCCGCCGCGAAGGAAACGCGCGGCAAGTCATTGCGTGACGTCGACGCCGAGGCGAAAGCCCGTGTGAATGGCTGATCGAAGTCTCCGAGCAACAAAAAAGCCGCCCTTTCCGGGCGGCTTTTTGTTTTCGGGCCTGGCTATCGGCTTGATCCGGGCTGCTTAGCTGGTGCCGCGCCGACGGGAGAGCAGAAAATTCCGCAGTTCCTCGCCGGCATGTTCGATATGCCGCTTCAACAGCGCAGCCGCGCCGCGTCCATCCCCCTTGCGACAGAGATCGACGAGTTGCCGGTGCTCGGCTTCGGCAATCTCCCGGCTGGCCGTGGACAAGGAAAGCTGCAGGCGCGTGTAGCGGTCCGTCTGCTGGAGCAGGGATGCGACGATGCTCGCTGTCTTCGGCTGATCGGCCTTCGACAGCAGCAACTGATGCAGCATGGTATTCAGGTCGCCCCAGCGATCCTGCGCCTGCGCCTTCAGTTCGCCGCTGAACTCGGCCAGAATCGCGTCGAGTTCCTTGAAATCGTCGGCGGAGAGCTTCTTCACGGACTTGCGGACCAGCGTTGGCTCCAGCAACGCCCGCAATTCGAACAGCTCGGTGAGCTCGTCAATGGAAAGCTCCGACACGATGGCTCCCTTGTGAGGGAGTATCTTCACCAGCCCTTCGCTTTCGAGCTGCACCAGCGCTTCGCGCAGCGGGATGCGGCTGATCCCGAGTTCATTGGCGAGCGCGTCCTGCCGGAGTTGATAGCCATCCACGTACTGGCCGGAGAGGATGCGGCGACGAATTTCATCGGCGGCGGCCTCTGCTCGCGTCACATGCCGAAGACCAGGTTTATTGATGACCATTGGAAGTTGACAACGGCGCCACCTGGCGCCGTTTTGCATATTTTCTACATTCTACAGCAGGGCCATCGCGCCTTACGGCCGCCGGCGCTCCCGCAGAAACAGAATCAACTCCTCGCCAGCATGCTCGATATGCCGCTTGAGCAGCGCGCACGCCTCCCTCGATTCGCCCAGCCGGCAAAGGCGGACGAGTTCCTCGTGTTCCGCCTTGGCGCGCTGCACGGCGGCATCGCTGATGGAGAGCTGCACCCGTGTATAGCGATCGGTCTGCCGCAATAGCGACTGCACCAGGTCCAGGGACCTGGGCCGGTTGGCACGCCCCAGCAGGATGTCGTGCAGCTCGGTGTTGAGTTCGCCCCACCGGTGCGAGTGTCCCTCGGCAAGCTCGATGGCATAGCGCTTCAGGATTTCATTGAGGCGGTCGAAGTCATCCGTTGTGAGACGGGGAATCGAATGCCGGAGCAGATGGGATTCGAGCAGCGCGCGCAACGAAAACAGCTCTTCAATGTCCTTCGTCGACAGCTCCGCAACAATCGCCCCCTTGTGGGGGACGATCTTCACCAGTCCTTCGTTCTCTAGCTGGACTAGCGCTTCCCGCACCGGGATACGGCTGATGCCGAATTCTTCCGCGAGAAGATCCTGCTTGAGCTGAAAGCCCTCCACGAGCTCGCCTTCCAGGATTCGCCGCCTGAGTTCTTCCGTTGCCGCTTCGGCGCGTGTCGCCGCGCCTAGCGCAGACGTGGATCTTCCGTTCATATCTGTCTCGTGGATGCCCCTGGGCTAGATGGACGCTTCGGGGTGCGTCTCTGCCATGTTGCATTCTACTGCGCTCGCGTGCGGGACCGGCACCTGACTTGCCGCCGGGCTCAACCCTCCCGCAACTGACCGGCCACCTCGGCCAGCGTGCTCCGCAGCCAGGCAATCGCGGGGTCCGCGTGGTTGCGCGGGTGCCATGCCGCGCTGAGCGAGAATCCCGGCACATCGAACGGCAGCGTGAAGGCATCCAACCAATCGGCATAGCGTACCGCCAGCCGAGCCGGCATGGTGCAGACGTAGTCGCTACGGCGCAGCAAATCGGGGACCACAGTGAATGCCTGAACCGATACCGCAACATCACGCGATCGACCCAGCAACTGAAGCTGCTCGTCAACGAAACCGAAGAAGCTGCCACCACCTGTGGAAACCAGCACGTGACGCAATTTGCAGTACGCATCCAGCGTAAGTCGGCGCGCTCCCCGGGGATGGGATTTCCGCTGTGCCATCACGAAGGTCTCATCGACAAGCTTGCGTGCCCGCATGGTTGGCGGAACCATACGCTCGGACCCGATCAGCAGATCGACTTCACCCGATTCGAGCTGGGCGGCGATCTCGGCCTGCCGTCCATGCACGAACGCCACGCGCACCCCGGCCCCCGCGACAACCGATAGCCGCTCCAGCAAGGACATGCCAAGTGTCGACGTGGCGTTATCGCTCGCGGCGATAACGAACTGGCGCGTATCGACGAACGGGTCGAACTCTGGCCGCCGATGCACGACCGACGCCAGGTCCTTGAGCGCGACGTGCAGCGGCTCCAGCAACGCCAGGGCCCGCGCGCTTGCGATCATGCCGCGCCCCGTATCCGCCGGCATCAGCAATGGATCGTCGAAGATACGCCGCAGCCGCGCCAGTTGGGCCGATACGGCAGGCTGCGTCAGCCCGAGCCGCTCCGCCGTATGCGTGACGTTACGTTCGTCCAGCAAGGCATCCAGGGTCACCAGAAGGTTCAGATCCACGCCCTTGAAATCAACCACGCTTATACCTCTTATATCTGTCATCGATTTCAAAGATAGGTCGCGGGCCCCTACAGTTCAAGCCAGACAACCCGCAGACACCCCAATCAAGGAGCCCCGATATGAAAGCCTGGATGCTCGACCAACCCGGCCAGCCGCTTGTCCTGCGTGACATCGACACGCCCCATGCCCGCCCCGGCGCGGTGCTGGTACGCATGGAAGCGGTGCCGCTGCTCAGTTACACGCGCGACTACCTGAACGGCGCGCTGCCTTACGCCTACCCGCCCGGTCCTTTTACCCCCGGTACAAACGGCGTTGGCACGATCATCGAAACCGGAGCGGGTGTCCATCACTTCCGGGTCGGACAACGCGTGGCCGTCAACCCATACCTGACCAGCGCGGAAAGCGTCGATGCGCCGGCCGAAATCCTGATTGGCCTGACCGGCATCAGCGCGGACAGCGGCCCCCTGCTTCAGGACTTCCCACACGGAACGCTACGAGAGATTGCCGAGTTCCCCGCTGCGACGCTTATCCCCCTCGACGGGCTGGATCGCTTTTCGTCCGACCGGCTGGCCACCCTGTCGAAGTTCGCCATACCTTTCGGCGGCCTGCGCCGCGGTCGGCTGGTTGCGGGCGAGACAGTCGCGATCAACGGCGCAACGGGCGCGTTCGGGTCAGCCGCCGTGCTTGCCGCGCTGGCGATGGGCGCATCGACCGTACTCGCGCTGGGACGCCGCGCAGGCCCGCTCGAATCCCTGGCCCGGATGGGCGACGGCCGGGTGGTGCCAGTAGTAATGACCGGCGATGAGGGTGTCGACAGCGCCGCCATCCGCAATGCGGTATCCGGCGGTGGTGTCGACCTGGCATTCGACATGGTTGGTCAGGCTACCTCGCCAAACAGTACGCTCGCGGCGCTGCTCAGCCTGAAGCGGCGCGGTCGCATGGTGCTGATGGGCAGCATGACCGTGCCGCTGCCACTGCCCTACGGCGCCATGCTGCGCAATGGCTGGGAGCTGATCGGCCACTTCATGTACGCATCCGCCGACTACCGCGCGCTGGTGGCAATGGTTCGCGCCGGCCAGCTTTCACTCGATGCAATCCACGTGAAGCGCTTCCCGTTCGAAGCCATAGAGCAGGCAATCGATGCGGCGGGCACGCTGGCCGGGCTAGAGGCGGCGGTTGTGACGTTCCCACACGACTGAGACGCAGCGCGACGGAGGATTCGCAACGACAAACCTGGCGGAGGATGGCCGGGCGCCCCCGTCACCCGTTCACGCGTCAGACCACCCGGTACGTCGACTGCACCAATCCCGAGGGGAAGCTGCGGCTCGAGACCAGGGCCAGATCGACGTCGCGCGGCAGCGCCCCGAACAACGGCCGCCCGGCGCCGATCAACACAGGAACCGTGGTGACCACCAGATCGGCGATCAACCCATCGCGCAGGAACGATTGCACAACCTGCCCGCCATCGACATAGACCCGGCGTACGCCCTCAGCCGCCAGGCGTTCCAGCGTATCCCTCGGCGAAAGGCTCGCGAATCGGACTTTCCCCTCCAACGCCGCCGGCACCGGCGTGCCCGCCAGTTGCCGGGACAGGACCAGGACAGGCCGGTCATAGGCCCAGTCGCCAAGGGTCAGGACCTTCTCGTAGGTGCCCCGGCCCATCACGATCGCATCCTTGTCGGCGATGAAATCCATATAGCCGTGGTCTTCGGCCGGATCATCGCGCTGGAGCAACCAGCCGATATCGCCGTCGGGTCGGGCGATGAAGCCGTCGAGGCTGGTGGCGATGAAGACGTGTGCGGTGGTCATGGCTGGCTCCGGAGCGAACAAGCCGCATATTCTTCACTGGACAGGACACCGACACAAGCCGCGCAGGCATATCCCCCCTTTTTTCCGTTTGACGCACCGGTGGCGCCGGCATGTTAGTCGCCGGTCCGACGATTGCGTAGCAGTGTCAGGCGGCCTTGCGTGGGTCCCTTGCCGGCATCGGTGACAGGGTCCTTCCTGACATTGCGCCAGGCAGCGTCCATCTTGACAGTCGAGTACTTCATGACGAACGCTGCGCGTCGCGGTTCAGTTGCTGCAGCTATGTCCGCCCTGGGGCCGGCGGCAGTGCTTCCGGCTCCCTTCCATTGCTTCCCAGACCCGATTGATGCAGCATGGCGAGACCAATGCGTCTTGCTGCACGCCCGCGCCATCGGCATTCGCCGGTGGCTGCAAAAGCGGGTGACCTATTCCGGAGTCCCTCTCTTGCGGTACGAACTCACCGATCTCCGCCTTTTCCAGGCTATTGCGGAGGCCCACAGCCTGGCGGGCGGCGCCAGCGCCGCGCATATCACGGCGTCGGCGGCCAGTTACCGCCTGAAGAACCTGGAGCATGCGCTGGGCACACCGCTCTTCGTTCGCAACGCGCGTGGCATGGATCTGACGCCTGCGGGCGAGATGATGCTGGCGCATGTGCGCGAGCTGCTGCAAGGCATCGAACGGATGCACGGAGAAGTTGGCCGCTTTGCCAGCGGGCTCAAGGGGCACATCCGCCTGCTGGCAAACAGCAGCTCGCTGAACGGATTCATCATCCCGAGCGTGAGCCGGTTCCTGGCCGCGCACCCGGCGGTCAACATCGATCTGGAAGAGCGGGCCAGCCAGGCGATTACGGCGGCAGTGGCCGCGCATGAGGCGGACATCGGCATATTTGCCAGTGATATGACCATGGCCGCCGACACCGCCGGCGTTCACGCGGTGCGGTACGCGGTCGATGAACTGGTGCTGGCGGTGGCTCCCGATCATCCATTGGCGCGACAGGGGCGCATCCGGTTTGGCGCCGCGCTCGGGTTCGACTTCGTCTGCATGAGCCGCACCAGCAGCAACTTCCTGTTTCTGCGCGATACCGCGCAACGCGCCGGCAAGCAACCGAACGTCCGCCTGCACGCGCACAGCTTCGAGGCGGTGCTGGCGCTGGCGGCTGCCGGCGTCGGGGTGGCGCTGGTGCCGCGTAGCGTGGCGGCGACGTCGATGCACGAGGGGCGCGTGGTCGGGGTCGCGCTCGACGAGCCCTGGGCGGTACGGGAGCTGACGCTCGTCACCCGCGCCGACGGAAAGCTGCCCGGCTTTGCCGCGGCGTTCGTGCAGTTCCTGCTCAACGACCCGCGCGTGGCCATCACACGCGAGACAGGCGCGGCACCCGAAGCCGCGCCCTGAGTCCCGTTACCGCTTGCGGTTCAGGAAGGTAGCCATGTGGTGCTGCGGCTCGCCCGTATCGAAGGCGCTGCCGAACTCCGCCACGCTGTTGTCGATCGACACGTCGAGTGGCGCTTCTTCCCACTCGCGCAGCAGCCGCTTCTGCTGACGCACCACCTGCGGGCCGAAGCTGGCCAGCAGTGATGCCACACGACCCACCTCGACGTCGAGATCGGCCAACGGCACCACGCGACTCACCAGCCCCGCAGCCAGCGACTCTGCCGCGTCGGCGATCTCGCCCGTCAGCAACAACCACGCGGCGCGCGCGTTGCCAATCAGGCGCGGCATCAGCGCCGCATGAATGACCGACGGGATGCCTACCTTGACCTCGGGCATACCCAGCTGGGCGTTGTCGGCGGCGATGCGGATATCGCATGCCAGCGCCAGCTCCAGGCCGCCGCCGAGGCACCAGCCCGGCATCCGTGCAATCACGGGTACCGGGAAGTGACGCAGCGCATTGCACAAGTCGCGCAATGCGCTGATGAACACTTCCGCGCGCTCGCGGGTCAGCGCAGCCATCTCGTTGATATCGGCGCCCCCGATAAAGCCCTTGTCCCCCGTGCCGCGAACCACCAGCACGCGCACGTCGTCGCGCTCGGCCAGGGCACGCACGGCCTGGGTCAGATCCGCAATGACCGGCGTGCCTAGGATATTCAGCGATTTCGCTTCGCGGATGGTGACGGTGGCTACGCCCTGCTCGTCGACCTCTACGGCGGCGTGGTGATTGGAAAGCGATGCGCTCATCGTGTTCTGCTCCTTACTGCAGCTTTGCGAAATGGATGTCCTCGACTACCTTCTTCCAGTGCTGATTCTGCTCCCGGATCAAGTCGGCGAAGGCCTTGCGGGTGGTATAGGCAGGCAGCGCGCCCTGCTTCTCGATGGCGTCGACCACCTCTGGCTCGGCCAGCACCTGCTTGACCGCCACATTGATCTTGTCGAGGATCGCCGGCGGCGTGCCAGCCGGCGCGCCAAGGCCAAACCACGACGGATTGTTCATCGCGGGCAGTCCGGCTTCCGCGTAGGTTGGCACATTGGGCAGCATCTTGAGTCGATGCTTGGCCGCCACGGCCAGGGGCCGCAGCTTGCCGCCCTGGATCAGGCCGGACGACGACGGGATATTGTCGAACACCACCTGAATCTGTCCAGCCATCGCATCGTTCAGCGCCGGCCCCAGACCCTTGTACGGCACGTGCAGCATCTTCGTGCCCGTGACGCTCATGAACAGCTCGCCATTCATATGGCTCAGGCCGCCGTTGCCCGACGACCCGAACGAATACTTGCCCGGCGACGCCTTCAGCAGCTTGATAAAGGCCGCCATATCCTGGGCGGGGAACGACGGATTGACCACCAGCACGTTGGGCACGTCCGCCAGATTGCTGATCGGATCGAAGTCCTTGACCGGGTCATAGGCCGTCTTCTGATAGACGTTCGGGTTGACCGCGTGGGAGCTTTCCACTTCCATCACGAGCGTATAACCATCGGCCGGCTGCTTGGCCGCGTAGGCACTGCCTACCGCGCCACCGGCACCGGGACGGTTCTCGACCACAACAGGCTGCTTCAGCACTGCGCCAAGCCGCGTGCCGACCACGCGCGCGATGATGTCGGTAGTACCACCGGCCGCGTAGGGCACCACGAGCTTGATCGGCTTGTCCGGCCAGTCGGCGGCGTGGGCAAGGCCTGCCGGGCCCACACAGGCCAGCGCGGCCAGTGCCAGGAAGGTTGGCTTCATATTCATCATGTGTCTCCGTACGATTTGTCGAAATTCGAGTCGGGCCGCCCGCATCTATTGCGCGGCAGCGATGGCGGCCACTGCTGTGGCCCCCGTGTGTTCGCCGAGCAGCGGCGGCGGCTTGAGCGGCTGAGGATTGGCCGGCAGCATCGGATTGCGCACCATTGGCACCTCGCCCATCACCGGGTGCGTGGCCACCTGACGCAATTGCCGATGCTGGACCTGCGGATGCGCGAAGACCTCTTCCATCGTATGAATCGGGCCCCAGGGCACACCGGCGACGTCGAACGCCGCCGTCCAGTCGGCACGCGAGCGCGTCGGGAACAACGCCGTCAGTACCTTGCGCAGTTCGGTGAGATGTTCGATGCGGCCCGAGTTCGTGACGTAGCGCGGGTCTTGCGCGAGATCCGGACGCCCCGCCACATCACAGAAGCGTGCGAACTGCGTGTCGTTGCCGATCGCCAGAATCAGATAACCATCGGCGCATCCGAAGACCTCATACGGCGCGCAGTTCGGATGCGCGTTGCCACTGCGTTGCGGGTTCTTGCCCGATACCAGGTAGTTGGCGCCCTGATTCGCATTCAGTGCCACGGCCACGTCGAGCAGTGCGATATCAAGATGCTGGCCTTCGCCGGTCTGCTGACGCTGGAACAGCGCCGCCAGCACGGCGCTCGTCGCATACATGCCCGTGCTGACATCGACCACTGCCACGCCGGTGCGCAACGGCCCCGCGCCGGGGCTACCATCCGGCTGGCCGGTGTAACTCATCAGTCCGCCCATACCCTGGAACACGTAGTCATAGCCGGGCTTGTCGGCCATCGGGCCGTCCTGGCCGAACCCCGTGATAGACAGATAGATCAGACGCGGATTGATCGCCTTGAGCGACGCATAGTCGAGCCCGTAGCGTTTGAGCGTCCCCACCTTGTAGTTCTCCACCAACACGTCGGCGTTGCGGGCCAGCTCCAGCAATTGCGCGACACCTTCAGGCTGGCCATAGTCGATGCACACCGACTGCTTGCCGCGATTGCAACTGATGAAGTACGCGGAAAGGCGCGCGTCGCTGCCATCCGCGGCATCCAGATAGGGTGGCCCCCAACCACGCGTGTCATCGCCACGCTGCGGATGTTCGACCTTGACGACTTCGGCGCCCAGATCGGCGAGGTTCTGCGTACACCACGGCCCAGCCAGGATGCGCGACAGGTCCAGCACGCGAATGCCTTCCAATGCGCGATGCAACATTGTGACTCCAGATTTTCGGGTTCAGATTCAGGGTAGATGCGGCGCGGACTCAGCGTGGACCGTCGAAGGTCCGCCTACCTTCAGCGACCAACCGTTCGAGCAGTGGCGCAGGCTCCCAATGGGCGCCGTGCACATCCTGCAACGCGCGGATGCGGGTCAGCACGTGCGCCAGACCGAGTGTTTCCGCGTAGAACATGGGGCCGCCACGCCACGCCGGAAAGCCGTAGCCATGCACGTACACCACGTCGATATCGGAAGCGCGCTGTGCGATGCCCTCATCCAGGATGCGCGCGCCTTCATTGATCAATGCCAGCATGCAACGCTCGACGATCTCCTCGTCGGCAACCGGGCGCCGCGCAATGCCCGCCTCGCGCGCGCAGTCTTCGATCAACGCGTCGATCTGCGGGTCGGGGATCGGCGTACGGCTGCCAGGTTCGTAGCGGTAGTAGCCGCCGTTGGTCTTCTGCCCGAACCGGCCCAGTTCGCAGATTCGATCGGCCACCGCCGAGTACCGCAGGTGCGCCGGCCGCGTCGGCGCCAGCCGCTTTCGCGTGGCCCAGTTGATGTCCATGCCGGCCAGATCCGCCATTGTCAGCGGGCCCATCGCCATGCCGAACTGCGTCAATGCCCGATCGACCTGCAGTGGCGACGCGCCCTCTTCCAACAGGAAGCCGGCCTCGCGCCAGTAAGGCGTCAGCATCCGGTTGCCGACAAAACCTTCACACACCCGCACCAGCACCGGTATCTTGCGGATGCGCTGCGCCATCGCCATGCACGAGGCGATGACGTCGGCGTGGGTCGCCTGTCCGCGCACGACTTCCAGCAGCTTCATCACGTTCGCCGGGCTGAAGAAATGCAGGCCGATCACATCGCCCGGGCGTTTGGTCGACGCGGCGATCGTGTCGATGTTCAACCGCGACGTATTCGTCGCCAGGATCGCCGACGGCTTGCACAGCGCGTCCAGACGCTCGAAGATGGCCTGTTTCACGGCCATGTCTTCGAACACGGCTTCGACCACCAGATCGGCATCTGCGACGGCCTCGAACGCCAGCGTCGGCGTGATGCGCCCCATGCGCGCGTCAATCTGCTGCGGCGCCAGCTTGCCTTTCGCGGCGGTAATCTCGTAGTTGCGGCGGATCAGTGCCACGCCGCGGTCCAGCGCGGCCTGCTCGCGTTCGATCAGCATGACCGGAATGCCGGCGTTGACGAACGACATCGCGATACCGACGCCCATCGTCCCAGAACCGATGACGGCAACACGTTCGATCGGCCGCAGCGCCTGTCCCTTCCCTTCGGCAAACTTCGGCGCCTCGCGCTCGGCGAAGAAGATATGGCGCAGCGCCTTCGACTCGTTGCCCGCGACAAGCGCCTCGAACTGGGCGCGCTCGAATGCCAGCCCGTCGGCAATCGGCAGCTGCGTCGCGGCTTCGACGCACCGAATGCACGCATTCTGCGCGATCGCGTTGCGTGCCTTGCCGTTGATTGCAGCGATCCGCGTCCCGAAATCGACATCGCCGCCCGCCTTGACGGCCAACGCACTGGCAACCGGATGCGCCACCGCACGGGCGGCAGCACGCCGGCAAAAGTCGACCGCCAGTGCGACAACAGGTCCGGCATCCCGCGTGCCGCTCGGGCTCGCGTCTGCCACCGCATCGGCGAGACCGATACGCGCGGCGGTCTCGCCGCTGACGGGCACCCCTTGCTGAATCATGTCCAGCGCTTGTTCCACACCAACGAGCCGTGGCAGCCGCTGGGTACCGCCACCACCGGGCACGAGCCCGAGGTTGACCTCTGGCAGACCCAGGCTGGCGTCGGATGCCACCACGCGATAGTGGCAACCCATGGCCAGTTCCAGGCCACCGCCGAGCGCCACGCCGTGAATCGCAGCCACCACGGGCTTGCTTGCCGATTCGATCAGCGCCAGCACATCGCGCGACAGCGGCCGGGCGGTCGCGGCAGGCGTGTTGAACTGCCGGATGTCTGCGCCGCCGCAAAACGCCTTGCCGGCGCCTGCCAGCACAACCCCGGCCACGGTGGCATCCTGCAGCGCGCGCGTGATGCCGGCGTGCAGCCCGGCGCGCGTGGTATCGCCCAGGCCGTTCACCGGCGGGTTGTCGAGCCACAGCACGGCGACATCGCCCTGCTGTTGCCAGCTCACAGTGGAGGAAAGAGGAATGGATTCGATTGCGTGGGACATTGCTGCGATCTCGACTACGTTTCTTTGTAAGGCTGGTTTGGCCTTTACTGGCTGGATGCCAGGATGGCGGTGGCCTGGCTTGACAGCACACCACCATTGCCGTGCACCAACGCCGTTTCCACCTTGCTGACCTGCCGCTCGCCGGCCTCGCCGCGCAACTGGCTGACGGCTTCGATCACAAGAAAGATGCTGTACATGCCTGGGTGAATGCACGACAGCCCGCCACCATTGGTATTCATCGGCAAATCGCCGCCCGGCGCGATGCGGCCGCCCGAGATGAATGCACCGCCCTCGCCTTTCGCGCAGAAGCCCAGGTCTTCCAGAAACAGGATCGGGTTGATCGTGAAGGCGTCATAAAGCTCCACGACGTCGATATCGGCGGGCGTCAGACCCGCCTGCGCGAATGCCTTGCGGCCCGAGTCGATGGCCGGCGTGCGCGTCAGATCGTCCATGCAGGAAATCTGCCGATGCCAGTGTGCGTGTCCGACACCGAGCACATAGATTGGCTTCGCATGAAGACCCCGCGCACGGTCCGCGCGCGTGACGACGAAAGCGCCGGCGCCATCGGTCACCAGACAGCAATCGCGCACCGTCAGCGGGTCAGACACCATCTTGGCGTTGATCACGTCGTCGATCGTCAATGGGTCGCGCATGAAGGCGTCGGGATTGCGCTGCGCCCACTGCCGCGCTGCCACCGCCACTTCGGCCAGTTGCTTGCGCGTGGTGCCGAACTCGTGCATATGCCGGGCCGCGGCCAGCGCATAGCTGGTGACGGGATTGAACGGCTTGTATGGATGCTCGTACGGCTGCGGGTCGAGTTCGGCGCGCATCGCGTTGACGCGCGAACTACTGGGAATGCTGCGAGGATTGCTGCCGTAGCAGATCAGCACGTTGTCGCATTCGCCCGCCTCGATCGCCATGGCAGCGATGCGGATATCCGCGATGAACGACGAGCCGCCGAACATCGTGCTATCGGAGAACCGGGGCCGGATGCCGAGGTACTCTGACATGCGCATCACCCACCATGGCGATGTCAGGCTCGACGTGATAATGCCGTCGATATCGGCCATGCGCAGCCCGCTTGCCGCCACCGCGCGGTACGCGGCCTGGGCGATGATCTCCTGCTCCGTGCGGCCACCCGCATGACCGAGCCCTGCCAGCCCAGTGCCCAGAATCGCCACGCCACCACGATCGGTGGCCTTCAATGCCGCGCTCATTGTCGCTCCCCGGCCGGCGCGAACACCAGCAATGCGTCCTCGCCCGTGCGCAGCACCTGCGCCCTGACGCGGTGCCCGATCCTCACCGCGCCGGGATCCACGCCGATCACGCGGCTCATCATGCGCGGCCCCTCATCGAGATCGACCAGGCACACGTTGTAGTCCCCCTCCTTCTTGCGCACGACCGTGGTCGAATACACGGTGCCAAGACCGCTCGGCGCGACCCACTGCAACGCTACGGAGCCGCAATGGGGGCAAACAACGCGCGGAAAGAAGTGATGACGGCCGCAGTCGCGGCACTGGGGGATTTCGAACACGCCTTCGGAGAGGCACTGGAAATAGTGAGCGTCGGCAGACGTGGCTGCCGGGTCGCCGGATGGATGTGCAATCGTCATGGGGCCCTTATTGCTCGATCTGCACGCCGGTGATCTTGACCATGTTCTGCCACTTGGCCACTTCGGTCTCGACGTACTTGCGGAATTCGACTGGATTCAGATTGCCCGCCGCCTCGGCGTTCTGCTTCCTGAGTTTCGCCACCATGTCCGGCGACGACATGATCCGGTTCACCTCGGTATTCAGGCGCGTGACGATAGCGGCCGGCGTTCCGGCCGGTGCGTACAGCCCCAGCCAGGTATAGGCGTCGAAGTTCTTGTACCCGGCCTCGGCAATCGTCGGCACATCGGGGAACAGCTTGCTGCGCTCCAGGCTGGTCACGGCGATCGGGCGCAGCTTGCCGGCGGCGATGAACGCGGAGACGCTCATCGAATCCTGGAATACCACCGGAATCTGGCCGGCCACGGCATCACTGGTGGATGGCGACGCACCCTTGTATGGCACGTGCACCAGCGGCGCACCGGTCATATGGCGGAACAGCTCGCCCGCGAGATGGGTGGAGCCTCCCACGCCCGCGGAACCGTAGGGCACGCTGCCCTGGGCCTTGGCCCACGCCACGAACTCGGGCACGGTATGCGCCTGCACCGACGGGTTCACCACGAGCATGTTCGGCGCCTTGGCAATCAGGGCAATCGGCTCGAAGTCCAGGACCGGGCGATACCGCACGGTCTTCTGCACGGCCGGGCCAATCACGTGCCCGGTGGCGCTGAGCAGCAGCGTGTAGCCGTCATTCGGCTTGCGGGCGACGTATTCCGTGGCGAGTTGTCCGGCAGCGCCGGGGCGGTTCTCCACCACGAAGCTCTGCTTGAACGTCTGGCTCAGTTCGGCCGCGAGCATGCGGCCAACGATATCGGTCATGCCGCCGGGCGCGAACGCCACCACGATCGTGACCGGCTTGGTTGGCCACGTATCGGCATGTGCCGGAGCCAGGGAAGTACCGCCTAGTGCGAATGAAAAGCCAATGGCCGCCATGAGGCGACGGCGCCGAAAGCCGTGTTGCATCGATGTCTCCTGCCTTGTCGTTATTCGCCAGGGCTGTGCCGCCCGTGCGTTGGGAATGCCGGGCGCCAGTTTATTTTTGAGGACAGGAAACCACTATCCGAAAGTTTCGAAGCGCGCGTTCGTGGATTTTCAAGGCTTGCATGTCCGGCGCAGGGTGCACAATGCTGCACAGGGATCGGGAGCCGCATTCGGGGGCGCCTCAGCCGGTCTGGCAGACCGTGCCACCCCACCGAACAGCGAACTGTTTTTCCCTCCACTTTGATGTTTTCGATGTGGGGTGCCCCACTCTGGTGCTAAGCTTCGTGCCTGTTCGAAACATCCAGCCACAAGCTCAATTGTTAGGACATTTCGGCTTGCCTCCCAGTCCCGCCGCCTGACGCGGGGTCCCCATCGGGATTTCCCGGGTTTCCATGCCGCGGCGCCCACCAGACACGCCATTCGGAGCGACCCTTCCGCCACACCCACTGCGTGGCGCAGGCGCCGCACATCGCATCAAGAAAATTCAGAGACATCGTGACTTCTCGCACCCTCGATTCCTTCCTGGCCGGGGTCTCCCGGCGTGACCCCAACCAGCCCGAATTCTTCCAGGCCGTGAAGGAGGTCATGATGACCTTGTGGCCGTTCGTCGAGCGCAACCCGCGCTATGGCGATCAGGCCCTGCTGGAACGGCTGGTGGAACCGGAACGCGTGATCCAGTTCCGCGTGGCATGGACCGACGACCGCGGCCAGGTGCAGGTCAACCGCGCCTTCCGCGTGCAGCACAGCTCCGCGATCGGCCCGTACAAGGGCGGGATGCGCTTCCACCCGACCGTGAACCTGTCGGTGCTGAAGTTCCTGGGCTTCGAGCAGACTTTCAAGAATGCGCTGACCACCCTGCCCATGGGCGGCGGCAAGGGCGGTTCGGACTTCGACCCGAAGGGCAAGTCCGACGCTGAAGTCATGCGCTTCTGCCAGGCGCTGATCACCGAGCTGTATCGTCACCTGGGACCGGACACGGACGTGCCGGCCGGTGACATCGGCGTGGGCGCGCGGGAAGTCGGCTTTATGGCCGGCATGATGAAGAAGCTGTCGAACCAGTCAGCCTGCGTGTTCACTGGCAAGGGTCTGGCCTTCGGCGGCAGCCTGATGCGTCCCGAGGCCACTGGCTACGGCACGGTGTACTTCGCGCAGGAGATGCTGCATCGTCGCGGCCGTGAGTTCGACGGGCTGCGCGTGCTGCTGTCCGGCTCGGGCAACGTGGCGCAATACGCCGCCGAAAAGGCGATCGAACTGGGTGCCAAGGTGCTGACGGTGTCGGACTCCGGCGGCGTGTTGCACTTCCCCGAGGGCATGAATCGCGAGCAACTGGACGCGCTGATGACGTTCAAGAACGACACCCGTGGCCGCCTGTCCGACTTCGCCGAGCAGCATGGCCTGCGCTTCGAATCCGGCAAGACGCCGTGGCACGTGCCCGCCGACGTAGCGCTGCCGTGCGCCACCCAGAACGAACTGAACGGTCACGATGCCGAGCGCCTGCTGTCGAACGGCGTGTTCTGCGTGGCCGAAGGCGCCAACATGCCGTCGACGCTGGACGCCGTGGACCGCTTCGTGGCCGCGCGCATCCTGTACGCACCGGGCAAGGCCAGCAACGCTGGCGGCGTGGCAACCTCGGGTCTGGAGATGTCGCAGAACGCAATGCGCATGGCCTGGCATCACGCCGAGATCGACGAGAAGCTCCACGCCATCATGAAGGACATCCACGGCAACTGCATCCACTACGGCCAGAAGGAAGACGGCTACATCAACTATTTGGAAGGCGCCAACATCGCCGGCTTCGTCAAGGTGGCGGATGCCATGCTGGCGCAGGGCGTGATCTGATCCCGCGGTCGGTCGGGCAGCTGGTCTAACCAGACACCCCGATTGCCAGCCGGGGGAGGAATGCGACGAGGCTTGCCTCGTCGCATTTTCTTTGTCCGCTGCGCAGCCACGCATCGTCAGGTAGGATTGGCGCTCACCCTGATCGCGTCGGTCGGCTCCACGCGCTCCGTGTGCAGCGGAGAACACAAGATGGAATACATCAACACCCTGCTGGCACTGACCGGCGTCATGATGCTGAGCGTCGCCAGCCCGGGACCGAATTTCATGATCGTCACATCGACGGCAGTGGCGTCTCGGCGTGCAGGGGTGATCACCGGCCTCGCGCTTGGCGCAGCCTCGGGCACCTGGGCCCTGATCGCGATCGCCGGACTCGGCCTGATCGTCACGCACGTGGCATGGATCGGCACGGCGCTCCGGATCGCAGGCGCCGCCTACCTGATCTGGCTCGGGGCAAAGATGATCCTGACCGCGCGCCACCCGCTAAACGCGCCGCCCCTCATTGCGCCAACCGGCTGGACCGCCGCGAAGAAGGGGTATGTCGTCAGCATGACCAACCCCAAGGCCGTGGCGTTCTACGGCAGCATCTTCGCGTTGATGGTTCCCGCGCACGCGCCGGCATGGTTCCACGTCGCTGTCATCGCCATTGCTGTCGCGGTATCGTCCGCGTGGTACTGCGGCATGGCGCTGCTCGCTTCGCACCCTGCGGTTCACCGGTTACTGATGCGGCGCAAGGCCGTGCTGGATTCCGTGGTTGGAGGACTGCTGATAGTACTTGGCGGACGGATGCTGGCGGCGCGCTAAAGCCATGCCTTCCCCGCCAATTCACCGGGAATGCGACGGGGACGGGAGAAAATCGCCATCGGCCACCATCGGCCACCATCGGCCTACTGATAGTCGAACGTAAAAACCATCGTACCCCTCACGGTGCCCGGACTGGGTCTGGCCGAAAGACTGTGGTACCGGAACGCATAGCGATACGAGGACATGCCGTTGGCTGGAATGTTGCCAAGAGGATTGCGCGCTTGCAGGGGTACGGGGGAATAAGTGCTGCCATCGATCAATTGCACGCCGACCCCGCTGGCCATGTCGGCCGCGCCTTCGTTCTGGATGCCCAGCACGCCCATGGAAGCGGACCTGACAGGCGTCCCGCCGGCGCCATCGAAGGATATGCCCACAACTGCCGCGCCATCGCATGTAAGCCCGATGGAGAATGGCGCAAAGCCCGTCGTCGAACCGTTCCCGGAGAGACTCGATGCCGTGGCATCCGGAAGGGTAACGGTCGTCGGAGCACGCCTGGTGCAGGTAATCTGACGTGGCGTGGCGCTGCCGGTGAAGCCGATGTGGTTCCCCCCACGGCCCAGGCCGACTGCTGAACGATAAACGCCAAAACCAAAAAGCGTTTGTGCGGGGTCCAGGCTGCCTTGACCGATCGCTCCCGTTTTCACGAATTCGATGGAAACGGACACCGCATACGAAAGGTCAGCCGCCAGCGCTCCCAGAGCAGCCGCTCTTGTATCGCAGGCAACACCGATAGCATTGATCATAGGCTGTCCCACGGCGTTCCGTAGCCGAATGCCAATGCCGGCGACACCTGTCGAATACACGCCTGGGGTGATTTCTCTACCGCTGCCGTAATAGCACGCAATGATCGGCGCCCCCGCATAGATCGATTGATTGCCATCCGCGACACATCGACCGCTGAACGTGTAGTTTCGCCTCGTACCCGGGATCTCCGCGCCGACCGCAAGGTTAACCGCCACAGCCATATTGTTCATGGCCTGCAAGTACGGCATGGAAGTCGATGACGAGCAGGCTCCCAGTGCATGGGCAGCGCCAGGAACAGCCACGAAGGCCAGTACACACAGCATCTTCTTGAGTGTCTCAATCCATACTCGTCGAATCATCACGCTCCCCCAGTTCACGCCATCCTCACAGCCACCACCGGCTACGACCATTTGTTGCAATCCTGATGCAATGGCTTCCGACGTGAAATCGTAGAATCCCTAAATTGCCGCCCAGCGGTCAGGTTCACAATGAGGTGCGGCAATGCGAGCACACGGAGAGAATCGACTAAGATGGCGGCCTCTATCGATCCACGCTGCCCTGCCAGCCCTATCATGGCCCGCCTCAAACTCGACCTGCCCGCCGAGCAGTTCTGCTATTCCACTCACCTGACCGTTCGCGTTACCGACATCAACTCGGCCAATCACCTGGCCAACGACTCGATGATTTCGATGATCTCGGAGGCACGGGCCCGCTTTCTCTTCGAATACGGCAGCGAGGGCGACCGCGTGGACGGTGCGGGCATCATAGTCACCGACCTGGCCACGATGTATCGCAAGGAAGCCCACGCACGCGACCAACTTCTGTTCGAAGTGGGCGTGATGGATTTCAACAAGTACGGCGGCGACATCATCTTCCGCATCACGCGCCCGCAGGATGGCGCGCTGATCGCCATGGCCAAATCCGGCTTCGTCTTCTTCGATTACGCCACTACGCGCGTGGTGCCGATGCCCGATGGCTTCGCCGCGCGCTTCCCAAAGGTGAACTGGGTCGATTGAGCCGACCGAATCAACACAAGCCCCGCGCCCAAAGGCGTGGGGTAGTCCTGCCCTCCCCCCCTTTTTGCCTGCCCGCGCCCGGAACGATGCGGCTGTAATCTCGCCGCAATCGAAGCGAAATGTCTGCATTTCTATACTCGCCGCTCCAATTCAATAACTGGAGAGAGAGTTCATGAATGTTCGTCACGGCGTTGCGATGGCAACCCTGGGGATGATTGCAGGCACCGCATCCGCGCAATCCAGCGTCACGCTTTATGGGGTCGCCGACGTTGGCATCGAGTACCTCAGCAACGTGCCTTCCGCCAACGGCGGCGCCAGCCAGGTACGAATGGCGTCCGGCAACATGTCCACATCCCGCTGGGGCATTCGTGGTGTCGAGGATCTCGGCGGCGGCCTGAAGGCGATCTTCGATCTCGAAAGCGGTATTTCAGTTGATACCGGTGCGCAGAACAACCGGACCCGGCTGTTCGATCGTACCTCTATCGTAGGTCTGAGCAGCAAGTACGGAACCGTCACGCTGGGCCGCCAGACCACCCCGCTGTATGACACCGCGATCCAGCTCGACCCGATGGGCTTTGCGCCGCGGTACTCGCTCTACAAGAGTGACGACGTGCTGGCCGGACGCGCGGACAACTCGATCAAGTACCGTGGCACGTTCAACGGACTGACCGCCAGCGGCCTGTACAGTTTCAGCCGAACCGGCGGCGGAGAGGTTCCCGGCAACTACACCGTCGACCGCAATCTCGGTATCTCGCTGGCCTATGAGGTGAGTTCCTTCGCGATCGGCGCGGTATATGACGAGTACCAGGGCTCCACACTTGCTACCGCCGAACGCAAGGACCGCCGCATGCTGGTCGGCGCGAGCTACGCCTTCGGCCCGGCGAAGGCCTTCATCGGCTATCGCTGGTACAACGGCAATGTCGGCGCCATGCCGACCGACCGCTCGGATCTGTACTGGGCGGGTCTGCGCTACAGCGTGACGCCCGCGCTGAAGCTGACCGGCGCGGCGTACTACACGAACATGCGCAACTCCGGGGCCGACCCGATCATGTTCGTCGCCTCGGCGGACTATGCATTCTCCAAGCGCACGGACGTGTACATGAATGCCGGCTACGCGCTGAATCGCGGCAACTCCCAGCTCGGCATGAACGGATTCAACGCGCCGAGCGGCAGCCCGACCAACGTCGTTCCCGGCAAGGACCAGACTGGCCTGGTGGTCGGCGTGCGCCACAAGTTCTGAAGCGCCGAACGATCGGCAGCATCGACACTTTCTTGCGAGGGCAAGAGGGTTCTTGGCCTCCGGCTTCCGGAGGCCTTTTTTGTTTGCCATCGCCCGGGAAGGACGTGCGCGCGATCCACCAGCCAACGCACATGGCGACCTGCCGCGGCGCCGTTTTCCTTGATCGGTATCAAACGGAGGATTACCAAGCCTCGCCACTGTCATCAGACGCAATGCTTATGGCATGAAATGCAAAGTCTGGCGTGCACGCAACTCCTACCTTCATGCCAACGCCACGCGCGTTGAATCACCACATCAAAACGATAGGAGACAGATCTTGGCAACGTCCGGCATTCCCTTTCGCATTTTCCTTCGCAATACCCTTTGCGTTCCCCCTCGCGCCACCCAGTGCGCACCCGTGACCTTCGAGGAGGCACGCTGATGCGCATCGAACCAATGACCGCCAGCATCGGCGCCGAACTCGTGGGCGTCAGGCTTTCCGATGCGATTCATGACGATGGCCTGTTCGACGAAATTCGTGCCGCGCTGCTGCGACACAAGGTGCTGTTCCTGCGCGACCAGGACATCTCCCGCGCCGAACATGTGGCATTCGCCGAGCGCTTCGGCAAGCTCGAGGATCACCCGGTCGCCGGCAGCCATCCCGATCATCCGGGGCTCGTGCAGATCTACAAGCGGCCGGACCAGCCGATGGATCGCTACGAGAACGCCTGGCATACCGATGCCACGTGGCGTGAGGCGCCACCTCTGGGTTGCGTGCTGCGCTGCGTGGAATCACCCGAGATCGGCGGCGACACAATGTGGACCAACATGGTGCTCGCCTACGAGAACCTGCCCGCTCATATCAAGACGCAGATTGCCGGCCTGCGCGCGCGGCACAGCATCGAGGCGAGCTTCGGTGCTGCCATGCCGATCGAGAAGCGCCTGGCGCTGAAGGCGCAGTACCCCGACCCCGAACATCCCGTCGTGCGGGTCCATCCCGAGACTGGCGAGAAGGTCCTCTTCGTCAATGCGTTCACCACGCACTTCTCCAACTTTCATACGCCCGCGCACGTGCGCTACGGACAGGACTACAACCCGGGCGCGGGCGAACTGCTGCGCTACCTGATCAGCCAGGCATTTATTCCCGAGTACCAGGTGCGCTGGCGCTGGAAGGCCAACAGCATGGCGATCTGGGACAACCGGAGCACCCAGCACTACGCGGTGATGGACTACGCACCGTGCCATCGCAAGATGGAGCGCGCCGGCATCATCGGCGACAAGCCCTTCGGCATCGGCGAAGGCGAAGTCAAGGCAGAGTCGGCGCAGCCGGCCACGGCCTGAACGTTCAATTCCACGGAGAGAGACATGGATTTCATCGACGGTTCGATGTTCCCGGAAAACCAGCAGAAGCTCGTCATTACCGCCGCGCCGTATGGGCCCGAGTGGATACCTTCCGATTTTCCGGAAGACATCCCGGTGACGATGGAGCAGCAGATCCAGAAGGCGGTGGACTGCTATAACGCCGGTGCCACCGTGCTGCACGTTCACGTGCGTGAAGTGGACGGCAAAGGTTCCAAGCGGCTGTCCAAGTTCAACGAACTGCTGGCCGGCATCCGTGCCCGCGTGCCGGACATGATCCTGCAGGTGGGCGGATCGATCTCGTTCGCGCCGGAGACCGAGGGCGACGTGGCCAAGTGGCTGTCGGACGATACGCGCCACATGCTGGCCGAGCTGAAGCCGACGCCGGACCAGGTGACCATCGCGATCAACACCAACCAGATGAACGTGGTGGAACAGATGTGCGCGGCCGACGTGGCGGGCACGTCGCTGGCCGAACCGGCCAACTACCGCGCCTATCGCGAAATGACGATTCCGGCCGGCCCGGAGTGGGTGGAGGAGCATATCCGCCGGCTCAGCATCAACGGCATCCAGACCCACTTCCAGCTTGCCAACATCGCGCAACTGGAAACGGTGGAACGGATGATGCGCCGGGGCAGCTGCAATGTGCCCCTGATCCTGACCTGGGTGGCGATTGGCGGCGGCTTCGAGGCGCCTAACCTCTACAACCTCGCCAACTTCGTGCGCGCTTGCCCGAACGGCTCGGTGCTGACGCTGGAAACGTCGATGCTGAACGTGCTGCCGCTGAACATGATGGCGATTGCCATGGGACTGCATGTGCGCTGCGGCATCGAGGACAACCTCTGGGCGCAGCGACGCGACCGCAAGATCGGCACAGTCGAGCAGATCGAGCAGCTCGTGCGCATCTCGCGCGAGTTCGGCCGGGATGTCGCCAACGCGAAGGAAGCGCGCGAGATCTACAAGATCGGGACGTTCTACGACAGTGCCAACGAGACGTTGGCGGAGAACGGCTTCGCGCCGAACCGCAAACCCGGCCAGGTAGGCTTTACACAGCACGCACGCCGCTAAGGCCCTAAGACCCTAGGGCCATCCTGCTCGCCAATGCCCCGACAGCCGACCTGGCAGTCGGGGCATTGGTCGTCCCACGGATTGCAAGTGACTCCGGCAACGCGGTAATTCCCACTGGGTGATAGGTGTCATACGCACCGGCACCTTGTCACGACCTACCGATCCGCGCAAACTTCCCCAGATCGACAGCTTTCCTTCCTGGGGTAACGGGTATGCAGACCAGCGCGCGCAATCAGTTTTCCGGTGTCGTTGCACAAGCCACGGCTGGCGCCGTCAACGACGAGATCATCATTGCCATCAACGGTGGCCAGCAGATCGTCGCCACCGTCACACACGACAGCGCCGCCCGCCTGGGCCTGAAGACCGGTGCCAAGGTCGTCGCGCTGGTCAAGGCAACGTCCGTCATCGTGATGGTCGATGCGGATGCCACCAAGGTTTCGGCCCGCAACTTCGTGCAAGGCAAGGTCACGAATCTGACCAAGGGCGCCGTCAATGCCGACGTGACAATCACAGGTGACAACGGCATGGCCGTCGCCGCAATCATTACTAACGCAAGCGTCGACCGGCTGGGCCTGGCTGTCGGCAAGCCGGCAGCAGCCATGTTCAAGGCATCGAGCGTGATCGTTGGCGTGGACAACTGAGCCGACTTCCGCGCGACCAGAACGGTCAGCGGAAACATGAAAAAAGCTCCGGTGACGATGCCGTCCACCGGAGCATGGGCCTTGCCATAGCGATCAGCAATCGGCAATCGGCAATCGGCAATCAGCCCTGCATGACGTACTCGCCGGGCGCATCCCGGAGCGAACCCGGCGCGGAGTCGCGTAGCGCGCAGCGGCCCGAGGACTGCTCGGCCAGCCACTCGTGCCAGCACGGCCACCATGAACCGTCATATCTGGTGGCCTCTTCGGCATAACGATCTGGATCCTTGTATTCACCGTTCGGCGCCCGGGTGGCCACACGGTAGCGGCGACCCTTGTGGCCCGGCTCCGAAACAACACCCGCGTTGTGACCGCCAGACGTCAGCACGAAGGTCAGCGCGTTGTGCGTCAGCAGATGCAGCTTGTAGGCGGATTTCCACGGCGCCACGTGATCGTGCTCGGTGCCAACCACGAACATCGGCGCCTCGACATCGGCCATGGCCACGGGGTAACCATCCACGCAGAACCGGCCTTCGGCCAGTTCATTGCGGAGGAAGAGCCGTGACAGCACTTCGCTATGCATGCGATACGGCAGGCGTGTCGTATCGCGGTTCCAGGACATCAGGTCATTGGGGCGATCGCGCTCGCCCAGCAGGTACTCCCGCAGCACCCGAGACCAGACCAGATCCCTGGCACGCAGCATCGAGAAGGCCTGCGCCATCTGGAAGCCATCGAGGTACCCCTGCTTGCGCATCAGCGCATCGAGCGTCGACAACGCGCTGTCATCGATGAACAGGCCAAGCTCGCCGGGTTCGTCGAAGTCGGTTTCCGTTGCAAATAGCGTCACGCTGCGCAGGCTGTCGTCCTTGTCGCGCGCCAGCTTCGCGGCGGCAATCGCCAGCAGCGTGCCGCCCAGGCAATACCCCACGGCGTGTACCTGTTCCTGGCCGCAGCGCTCGCGCACGGTGGTCAGCGCGGTGAGCAGGCCCTGCTTGAGGTAGTCATCGAGGCTGGTATCACGTGCCTCGGCGCCCGGGTTGCGCCATGACAGCATGAACACCGTGTGACCCTGGTCCACGAGGTACTTCACCATCGAGTTCTGAGGCTGAAGATCGAGGATGTAGTACTTCATGATCCACGACGGCACGATCATGACCGGCTCGCGATACACGGAATCGGTAGTCGGACTGTACTGGATCAGCTCGAACAGATCATTGCAGTAGACGACCTTCCCCGGCGTGAGCCCCACATCGCGACCCACCACATACGCGTGCGGCAGCCGCCCGATCGGCAGATGCAGCCGCTCGCCGACCGCGTCATAGAGATCCTCGACGAAGTTCCCGGCGCCGCGAACGAAGTTGGCGCCCCGCGTCTGCATCGTGGCATCCAGAACCGTCGGGTTCATCCACCAGACATTGCTGGGAGACATCATGTCGAGCCATTGGCGCGCGCAGAACGCCGCGATCCGCTGATGATGCGGAGAGAGCCCGTCGATGTCGCTGGTCAGCGCCATCCACAAGGACTCAAGCCGCAGGAAGCCATCGCGCAAGACGCAGTACGGCCAGTTTTCCCAGCCCGGCGCGGAAAAGCGCTGATCGGTGACGACCGGCGGACGCGGCATGAACGGCGGCGCCAGCGAATACTCGGCGGCGGCCGTGGCCTGCCATTGCAGCGCGGCCCGCCAGCGCTTGCCTGGCGAAGCTGCCAGATGCATGGCCCAGTCGGTCCAGGCTAGCGCCAGCGACCCGAAGGAAACACCACCGGTCATCGAGGCGAGCAATGCCCTGACCTGTTCGTCATAGGCGACGTCGGGCCGCAGCGGCTGGGGTTCCGGGCAGGTAGCAGCCGCCGGAGCAGGGGAAGCCGCCGGCGCCAATTTTGCCGGTGCCGATACGGCAGCCTTCCGTGCAGCCGGAACCGAAGGGGTTGATGTCGATGGCTTGGGTGAGGTGGCCTTCGCCCGTTTGGCGGGCGGGGCCTGTTCGATCAGCGTATCCGTGGCGTGTTCGAGGGCGACTGGCTTCTTGGGGCGCATGGTTCAATCCATATGTTGGCCACCATTGATGGCAAGGTTGGCGCCGGTCACGTACGCGCCATCGTCCGAGCAGAGGTAGCTGATCAGCGCGGCCACTTCTTTCGGCTGGCCCAGGCGGCCGACCGGAATCTGAGGAATCACGTGCTGATCGAGCACGTCCTGCGGCACTGCCCTCACCATCTTCGTATCGAGATAGCCGGGAGAAACGGTGTTGACCGTCACGCCCTTGCTGGCCAGCTCCAGCGCCAGCGATTTGCTGAATCCGTGGATGCCTGCCTTGGCCGCGGCATAGTTAGTCTGGCCAAACGCGCCCTTCGAGCCGTTGATCGACGAGATATTCACGATCCGGCCCCAGCGACGCTCCACCATGCCTTCACAGAAAGGCTTGCTCATGTTGAACACCGAATCGAGGTCCGTGGACATCACGGCGCGCCAGGCTTCGTGCGTCATCTTGCGCAAGGTGGAATCGCGCGTGATGCCGGCATTGTTGATCAGGACGTCCACCGGGCCCACCTCGGCCAGAATCCTGGCCGCGCATTGCTGGCAGGATTCGAAGTCGGCCACATCCACCGGGTAGGCCACGAACTCGCGTTGCTGCGTACTGTGTTCGCGCAGCCAGGTCGCGACATGATCGTTGCCAAGCGAATGCGTGACGACCACGCGGAAACCGTCGCTCAGCAGCCTTTCAGCGATGGCCTCGCCCAGACCGCCCATGCCGCCCGTCACTACCGCAATGCGTCCGGAGCTCATGATGCCGCACCGCCCTTGGCGGAGCGCGAGCGGGCGGCGCTGGTCGCAGTCGTGGTGGACTCGCTGGGCGGTACCACCCCAAACGGCGTCATCTTTCCGAGTCGCTCGTAGAACTCGGCCAGGGATGCTGACAGCGGATCGAGCACCGCAGCAGCAGCGCCATTGACGTTGCCGTTGCCCCTTGCCGTCTCGCTGGTGGTCTCGACTCGCTTCACCCAGTCACTGCCACATTCCCGGCACTGCTCAAGCCACGCCGACGTCGCTTCGACCAGGACCTTGCCGTAGGCCCGTGCCAGCGCGGCCTGGGCCTCTGCCTGATCTGTCAGTGTCTGTGCCTGCGCGGCTTGCAACGAGGCCCAATCGGCCACCCCCGCCATACGGCTTTGCGCACTATGCATCGCGGTCAGGCGATGCTCCAGGCTCTTCAGATGGGTCTCGATCAGGTTGCGGCGGGTTTCAGCCGCAAGCGCCGCGAACTTGTAACTGTTCTCGAGAAACGCACGGGCCGCATCCAGCATCGGATCGGTGGTCGCAGAACGGAGCATTGCCATTGCTATCTCCTTGAGTTGACGTGATGGGGTGACGATCCGTCATTCGATCGAGTCTAGGCATAGGGCTAGGCCACCAATTGACGTATGTCAAGTTTGATGGGAATGTAGAAATCCATCGAACATTGCAGAAAGTCCGACACCCTTTTACCCAAAGGGTTGCACTTGAATGCACTAAACTTGGCCGATTCCTGTATTGAACGCGCCGGTCAAGTCGAATAGCTCCCGCGCCGCCGATTCGATCTCCGGCTTGTGGAGCGCGCAGGCCTCCATTCCGGCCTCGTATGGAAGTGGGGACGCTATGCACATGCAACCTGCCGTGCTACCGGAAAGTCTGGGGATCGTCTGATCCAACCGCATCCACCTACGCCCCCTTAAATTGATGCGAATCAATCTTGCTGACCCTCTTCCCACTACGCTGAGATACAAGAACGCAAGGGCATTGAATAAGGAAGCGCGCATGGATGACGCAGCATTGACCTACGCCTTACTGCAACCCAGTGCATATCCCCCGCCGGTTCAGGACGTTCAGGTCATCGAAACGCATATCTCGCGGGTGTTCCTGGCGGGGCCATTCGCCTACAAGGTCCGCAAGCCCGTCAAATTCGATTTCGTGGATTTCTCGACCCCGCAAGCCCGGCACGCTGACTGCGAGGCAGAACTGCGCCTGAACCGCCGCTTCGCCCCGGCGCTTTACCTTGATGTTCTGCCAATCGTCGCGGGCGAAACCCCGGGTGCCGTCGTCGTCGGTGGCAGGGGCACACCGCTGGAGTACGCGGTCAGGATGCGACGGTTCGCACAGCACGATCTACTCATCGACATGATCGGCGCAGGCCGCCTGGGGCCGGATCACATCGACGTGCTCGCCAGGGACATCGCGATCTTTCATGGTGCGCAACCGCGCGCTGCCCCACACGAAGGCTTCGGCACGCCGGCCAGTATCGACGCCACGCTTGAAGAATGCCTGGACGGCCTGGCGCGGCTGACCTTCGACCGAAACATGACAGACCGCGTCGCGAACGCCGCGCGCGCACGGGTTGCGGCACTGCAAGACGCATTTCAGGCGAGACTGCGCCACGGCCATGTTCGCGAGTGTCATGGCGACCTGCACCTGGGCAACATCGTCCTGCTCGACGGCAATCCGACGCCCTTTGACTGCCTCGAGTTCGAACCGCGCCTGCGCTGGATCGACACGGCCAGCGATATCGCATTCCCGTTCATGGATCTACTGCACCACGGCCGGCCGGACCTTGCCTATCGGTTGCTCAACGGCTATCTGGAGCGCCATGGCGACTATGCCGGGCTGGCAGTGCTGCCGTTCTACGTCGCCATGCGGGCGCTCGTACGCGCGCGCGTGCGACTGGAGCGTGCCCGGCAACGCCATGTCGAAAGCACTGCGCTTGATCTCGTACACGTCGAATGCCGCGCCCTGCTGAATCTGGCGCTCCGGTTTCTGACGTTGCCCGCCGCCCCCCTGTGGGTGATGCACGGCCTCTCCGGTAGCGGGAAATCGACCGTCGCGGCAACCATGAGCGAAACACGCGCCATGGTGCGCGTCCGCTCCGACGTGGAACGCAAGCGGTTGCGCAACGCAAATGCGCAGCAGGAAGCCAGGTATTCGGACAGTGTGACGGCACGCACGTATCATCGCGTGCTGGCCATTTGCAGGCTGGGCTGCACGGCAGGCTTTCCGATGATCGCCGATGCGACATTCCTCTCGCATGACCAGCGCGCCCGCTTCGCAAATCAGGCACGTCGATTGGGAGTACGGTTCTTCATCGTCGATTGCAAAGCGCCAGTCGAAACCTTGCGCGCGCGCATCGTCGCCCGGGCACAGGCACGCCAAGACCCGTCGGACGCGGATCTGGCCGTGCTTGCCCTGCAACTGCGCGCGCATGACCCTCTGACCACGGAAGAACGCACCCACGTGGTGCCCGCCGATCACCCGGGCTAGTGCCATCGGCATCGGCATCGGCATCGGCATCGCCCTGCCTGTCCCTACGACCGCACTCGCTGCAGTTCGTCAATGCGGCGTTGATAGCTCCGCATCAGGCAGGCCTTGTCCACACACACGTTGCGTGAATCGCGGAGCCACGTCCGTTGGTCTGCCCGCAGCCGCGCCTTGTTGCTCGATGTCTTCATCTTCTGATCGTAGATCCGCGCCAGCTGGTCGTCGGCGCGGGTCAACTCCGCATCTCCGCATATGAGCTGCCCCGCGACGGATGTCAGCTTGCTGCAGCCAAAGCTCCGGGCAAGCGCATCCTTCGCGCCGCTCCGCCCTTCCAATCGCCCTGGCTTGCATAGCCCCTGCAGCGACTTGCAAGCGATGTTCGGGCCGACCCAGGCCATTTCGGTAGCGCCATACTTGTCAACGAAGCGATTGATGGCCGCGTGGCTGACGCCTCTCAGCATTGCGTTTGCCGCGATGATCTCATTGCAGAGCGAGTCCTCTGCATAGGTATTGCCCTCGTGACGGTAGCAGCTATGGAAGCCCAGCATGCCGCTCCCGACAACGCTTCGACGTGCCCCCGAGGCGAACAGGATCGACGCACAGGCGGACGCGCATTTCGCGCCATTGGGGACCACGGTATAGATGCGCGCCTTGTCCATGACGTCGACCATGCGGAAGGCGGCCTCGACATTGCCACCCGGACTGTCCAGGATGAACACGACGAGCCCTTCGTCGTCGCGATCGGCCCGTTTCACTGCTGACTGAAACCGCTTTGCATCACCGTCGTCGATCCGTCCTTCCCCGACCACCATTTTCATGTTGAGCTGTGGCTGGTAGTAGATCCTGAAGCCCATTGCCGCAGCCACGCCGGGAGCAGCCAGCACCGCGACCAAGCAAAGCCACGGCAGCAGCCGCTGCAGCACGGATCGCGCCGCACTGTTATTGCTTGCCTGGCCCACGATGCCTCGCATTCGCCATCTCCCTGGAAAGCGGACAGCATAGCCTCGAATCCGTCTCCCGAGCGCATGCGGCTTCGCGGCGCCTCGCCGCGGTTGCCGCCAGTCCGCCATGGATTATCCGGACGCCATTCGGCGCCGAGTTAGGGTAATGTGTGCGTGTCCACAGCCTGCGGCGTCACTTCGCCTGCGCGGTTGCGGGCGATCCCCCGGCCAGACGCGCGCGGACACGGGGCGACTTAAAGGAGACATCCATGATTTCCCACGTGGCCGCCGCCGGGCGCGCTTCGCGAGGCGGCACGTCCAGTGAGGCCCCGGAGACCGATCAGCCCGGACTGATCGCCCAAGCGCACGAGCGTTCGAAATCGTATGGCCTGCGGCCCCATGAATCGCCCGAGTTCTTCCCCGCGCGGCCAAGCGAGCTGAAGACGCAGATCGAGCGCAGCCAGTCGCTGTTCACCCACGCGCTGCCTGTCATGGAGACGCTCCACAACCAGATCGTCAACACGCAAAGCATGGTGATCCTGACCGACTCGGCTGGATTGATCCTGCATTCGCTTGGTGATGATGACTTCCTGGCCAAGGCCAGCAAGGTGGCCTTGCAGCCGGGCGCGCTATGGTCCGAGGAGAGCCGGGGCACCAACGCCATCGGCACGGCGCTGGCCGAGGGCCGGCCCACGCTGGTCCACGCCGCCGAGCACTACCTGGAAGCCAACCGGTTCCTCACCTGCTCCTGCGCGCCGATCCTCGACCCGTACGGCAGGACCGTCGGCGCGCTCGACGTCACCGGCGATCATCGCGGCTTTCACAAGCACACCATGGCCCTGGTGCGCATGTCGGCGCAGATGATCGAGAACCAGTTGTTCGCCAATGCCTTTCAGGACGTGGTGTGCGTGCACTTCCACTCGCGGCCGGAGTTCATCGGCACACTGGTCGAAGGCATCGCCGCTTTCACGCCCACCGGGCGCTTTCTCTCCGCCAACCGGAGCGGCGTCTTCCAGCTGGAATTGTCGATTGGCGCATTGCAGGTGCATACCTTCTCATCGCTGTTCGGCATGTCGATGCCCCAACTGATCGACTCGGAACGCGGCGCGCCCGCCGGCACCGTCCAATTGCAGCTGCAGAGTGGCGTGAAGGTGTACGCGCGCGTGGAGTGGAAGCGGCCCGCCAGCCAGATCGCACGCGTCACCATAAACCGCGATGTGGCCCGCCAGCGCGATACAACGCCAGCCCGCCGACCGGGCGACGGGACGTCGCAGCCAGACGGTCTGGATGCCCTCGATACTGGCGACACCCAGATCAAGAGCGTCATCGGCAAGCTGCGCAAGGTCATCGGCAAGGACATTCCGATCATGGTGCTGGGCGAGACCGGCACCGGCAAGGAGTTGCTGGCCCGTGCCATCCATGCCGACAGCCCACGCCGCGCCGGGCCATTCGTCGCCGTCAACTGCGCGTCGATTCCCGAGGCATTGATCGAGTCCGAACTGTTTGGCTACGAAGAGGGGGCATTCACGGGCGCGAGAAAAAAGGGCGGCATCGGCAAGATGGTGCTGGCCAATGGCGGCACACTGTTCCTCGACGAGATCGGCGATATGCCACTGCATCTGCAAGCGCGGCTGCTGCGCGCGCTACAGGAGCGTACGGTGTCGCCGCTGGGCAGCAACAAGCTGGTTCAGGTCGACGTCGCCGTGGTTTGCGCCACGCACCGTAACATGCGCGAGATGATGGCCAGCGGCCAGTTCCGCGAGGACCTGTACTACCGCCTGAATGGATTCGTGGTGCGTCTGCCGGCGTTGCGCGAGCGTGACGACCTGGATGCCGTGGCGCAGAGGCTGCTGCAACAGGACCATGCGAATGCGCTGCCGCTCAGCGAACCAGTGGCACGGATGCTGCGCGGCTATCACTGGCCCGGCAATATCCGCCAGCTCGCCAACCTGCTGCGCACCGCGCAACTGATGGCCGAGGGATCGCCTGAAATCACGGAAGACCATCTGCCTGACGACTTCCTCGAAGACTGGCGCGCGCGACACGCGGCGGAGCCGAACGGAGACGATACCCGCCCCAGTCGCCTCGCCGACATCGAAAGCATGGCCATCCTGACTGCGCTGAAGGCCCACGACGGCAATATCTCGGCGACGGCCAAGGCGCTCGGCGTTTCACGCAATACCGTCTACCGCAGAATCGAGGAAGCGGGCGGCCTGCCGCCGCAAAGCGACTGACCACCCTTCCCGATGACGGGAGCGGAAGCATCCGCCCCCGTCAGCCATCGGAAGGAGATCAGAAGAAGCCCAGCGGCTGCGTGTCGTAGCTGACCAGCAGGTTCTTGGTCTGCTGGTAGTGGTCGAGCATCATCTTGTGGGTCTCGCGGCCCACGCCCGACTTCTTGTACCCGCCGAAAGCAGCGTGAGCGGGATACAGGTGGTAGCAGTTGGTCCACACACGCCCCGCCTGGATGGCGCGGCCCACACGGTAGGCGCGGTTGATGTCGCGCGTCCACAGCCCCGCGCCCAATCCGTACTCGGTGTCGTTAGCGATCCGAACGGCCTCCGCCTCATCCTTGAATGTGGTCACGGCGATGACCGGCCCGAAGATTTCCTCCTGGAACACGCGCATGTCGTTGCGGCCCTTGAGCAGCGTCGGCTTGATGTAGTAGCCCTTGGCAAGGCTGCCGGGCATGACCTCCACATCGCCACCGACCAGGCATTCGGCGCCCTCTTCCCGGGCGATGTCCAGATAGCCGCGAATCTTGTTGTACTGCTGCTCGGACGCCTGCGCGCCGACCATGGTCTCGGTGTCGAGCGGATCGCCGCGTTTGATGGCGGCCACCTTGGTCATCACGGCATCCATGAAGCGGTTGTAGATGGATTCCTGCACCAGCGCGCGCGACGGGCACGTGCACACCTCGCCCTGGTTGAAGAACCCCAGCACCAGCCCCTCGGCCGCCTTCTCGATGAAGCTCGGCTCCGCCTGCATGATGTCCTCGAAGTAGATGTTGGGTGATTTGCCTCCCAGCTCCACGGTCGAAGGGATGATGTTCTCGGCCGCGCATTTGAGAATGTGCGAACCGACGGGGGTCGACCCGGTGAAAGCGATCTTGGCAATGCGCTTGCTGGTTGCCAGTGCCTCTCCGGCCTCCTTGCCAAAGCCGTGCACCACGTTCAGCACGCCCGGCGGCAGCAGGTCGCCAATCAGCTCCATCAGTACGTTGATCCCCAGCGGGGTCTGCTCGGCCGGCTTGAGCACGATGCAGTTGCCAGCAGCCAGCGCGGGCGCCAGCTTCCATGCCGCCATCAGCAAGGGAAAGTTCCACGGGATGATCTGGCCCACCACGCCCAGCGGTTCGTGGATGTGGTACGCCACGGTGTGCTCGTTCAGCTCGGCCGCCGAGCCTTCCTGCGCGCGGATGCAGCCGGCGAAGTAGCGGAAATGGTCCACGGCCAGCGGAATATCGGCATTGAGCGTCTCGCGCACTGGCTTGCCGTTGTCCCACGTCTCGGTGACGGCCAGCAGTTCGAGGTTTTGTTCGATGCGGTCGGCAATCTTCAGCAGGATCAGCGAGCGGTCCTGTACCGCGGTGCGGCCCCAGGCGCCCGCCGCGGCGTGGGCGGCATCGAGCGCAAGGTTGATGTCCTCGGCGGTCGAGCGCGGAAATTCGGCGATCGCCTCACCGGTCACCGGCGTGGTGTTGGTGAAGTACTGGCCCTTGACAGGCGGCACGAACTCGCCGCCGATGAAGTTGCCGTAGCGCGGCTTGAACGAAACGATGGCGCCGGGGGTGCCGGGATGGGCGTAACGCATGGACTGTCTCCTGATGGATGAGTGACGACGCCAGCGTTCTGGTCTGATTCTGCGTGGCGTCCATGCGTTATCTGCAAAACCCGGGCCACCTTCCGTCGTGGCCCGTTCAAGCCGGAATCCGGTCGATACGCCCCGGTGGCAACGGAAAAACTGTTCAAGAATGGAACACCGGCTGTTCCAGGGATCAACAGCCGGCGGCTGCCGCCCTCACCGCTCAGCGGCTCAGCGCTGCGACGGCGTCGCACCTGCGGCAGGGAACCGCATCCGCGCGGCCAGACCGCCCAGCGAGGAGCGCTTCAGTTCGAACGCCCCGTCGTACATCGCGCAGATATCGCGCACGATAGACAGGCCCAGCCCACTGCCCTCGACGGATTCGTCCAGCCGGGAGAAGGGCTGCATGGCCTGATGCATGGAGCTTGCGGGCATGCCCGGGCCATCGTCGTCGACGCAAATCTCGATCCCCGATTCCTGCGATACCAGCGTCACGCGGATATGCGTGTTCGCCCATTTCCAGGCGTTGTCCAGCAGGTTGCCGAGCATCTCGACAAGATCCTGCCTGTCACCGAAGAAGTCGGCATTGCCTTCCACACTCACTTCAATCGGCTTGCCCGCATGAAGCCGCACAAGCGCGCGGGCCAGTTCCTCGACCGCCGGGCGGATCGCAACGCTCCGCCCGCCCGCGCCGGCGGCACCCACTGC
>NZ_ANKP01000032.1:0-15065 GCF_000319775.1 Cupriavidus sp. HMR-1 | reverse complement strand
CAGCACCGTGCCAAGCGCCATCGACACCGCGCCGGCCAGCCCCGCCACCACGCCCACCGCATCGAGCGTCGCCTTCGGCGTCAATACCAGCAGCGCCACGCCTGCAAGACCGGCCAGGGCCGCCACGATCGCGGCCACGCGGATTGCCGACCCAAGCAATACGCGCGACAGCCCCAGCACGATCAACGGCTGGATGGCGCCAAGCGTCGCGGCCACGCCGCCCGGCAGGCGATACGCCGAGACGAACAACATGGCCCAGAAGAACGAGAAATTGAGCGCGCCAAGCACCAGCAGACGCGGCCACCAGCCCCGGCCCGGCCATTGGCGGCCAAGCAGCCACAGCAGGATGCCCGCCGGCAAGGCACGCAGCATCGCCACCGTCAGCGGATAGCCCTGCGGCAGCCAGTTCGTGGTCACCAGATAGGTGCTGCCCCAGATTGCGGGGGCAAGCGCGGTCAGCAGCAGGTCCGTCGTGCGGGTATGGGTCATGGTTTCCGGCAGGGATTCTGGCGTGGCGCGCGGCACGTGGCGCATATGGCTCGAAGCGTACTGGACAAACCGGTCGTCGGGTATCGGCGTGCGTTCAACACACTATTGACCATTCGTAATCAATCGGGGCGCGTCCGCAACGGGACACGCCTCCATCTGCCCATCGCGGGTCCGCTGTCTGGTGGAGACACCGCCCGAGCCGACGGTGTAGTATCCGTTGCCAGATTTGCTTCTACTCGTTGGAGAAACACCATGAACGTACTTGTCACCGGTGCCAGTGCCGGGTTCGGTGCCGCCATCGCACGACGCTTTGCCGCCGCGGGCCACCACATCATCGCCGCCGGCCGCCGCGCAGACCGGCTCGAGGCGCTGGCCGACGAAATCGGCCGTGACAAGGTCCTGCCCCTGATCCTGGACGTGCGCGACCGCGAGGCCGTGGCCAAGGCCATCGCAAGCCTGCCGGCCGATTTCGCGGAGATCGACCTGCTGGTCAACAACGCGGGCCTGGCGCTGGGTCTGGAAGCCGCTCAGGCTGCCGACCTCGACAACTGGGACAACATGGTCGACACCAACATCAAGGGCCTGATGTATGTGACGCGCGCGGTGCTGCCCGGCATGGTCGCGCGCAATCGCGGTCATGTGATCAACATCGGCTCGACGGCCGGGGCGTACGCCTATCCGGGCGGCAACGTCTATGGCGCGACCAAGGCATTTGTGCGCCAGTTCTCGCTGAACCTGCGCGCGGACCTGCAGGGCACGCGCGTGCGCGTCACCGACGTGGCGCCGGGCCTGGTAGGTGGCACCGAGTTCTCGTCGGTGCGTTTCGGCGGCGACGAGAACCGCGTGCAGAAGGTGTATGAAGGCGCCGATGCGCTGACACCCGACGATATCGCCGAGACCGTGTTCTGGGCCGGCACGCTGCCCGCGCGCGTCAACATCAACTTCGTGGAACTGATGCCGGTGACCCAGACCTTCGGTCCGCTCACGATTCACCGAGAGGGCTGATCGCATGGCCAATATGGCCGGGCCGGCGGCCGCGCTTCCGCATGACGGGCGGCCATCCGGAGACGACGCGCTCCACGTGGAAAACCTGCGCGGCCATGATCGCGGCCATGGTGGTGGACCTTACTCGCTGGTGATTCCCGCCGGCAAGTGCACGATCCTGTCGGGCCCGTCCGGCAGCGGCAAGAGCCTGCTGCTGCGCATGATCGCCGATCTCGATCCGAATACCGGCGATGTCCGCCTCGGTGCCGCCTCACGCAACGCGATAAGCGGCCCGGCATGGCGGCGACAGGTCATCTACGTGGCCGCCGACGCAGGATGGTGGGCCGATGACGTGAGCGCCCATTTCGACGATTTCGCGCACAACCGGCCCGAGCTCGATCGGTTGGCGCATCAGCTTGGCCTGCGCCCGGACATCCTGTCGGCACAGGTCAGCCAGCTTTCCACTGGCGAGCGGCAACGGCTGACGCTGATGCGCGCGCTGGCACGTCACCCCCGATTCCTGCTGCTCGACGAACCGACCTCCGCGCTGGACCAGGACACCACCCTTGCCGTGGAGGCGGTACTGCGCCGGGTCATGGCTGGCGGTGTCGGCCTGCTCATGGTGTCGCACAACCCGGCGCAAGCCGCACGCCTGCGTGACGCGCAGTACGTCATGAGTCCGTCGGGGCTGAAGACGCTGGAGATGCATTCCGCATGAGTCCGATCATCCTGACCACAGGCGACCTGGCGCTGGCCAGCCTGCTGATCATCCTGGGCGCGGGGCTGTCGGTGGCGACGTCACTGAACATCCACCGCACCTTGCTGTGGATGGCGCTCCGCATGGTCGTGCAGCTCTTGCTCGTGGGCCTGGTGCTGCGAACCGTGTTCGCGCTGTCATCGCCGTGGATCACGCTGCTGGTGTTGCTGCTGATGGTCGTGGCGGCCGCGCGCGAAGTTGGCAGCCGACAGCAACGGCGCCTGCGGGGCCCGTGGCAGTGGATGATCGGCCTGACCACGGTCAGCGTGCCGACGCTGACGATCACCGTGCTGGCGCTGACCACGGCGCTGCGTCCCTCGCCGTGGTACGACGCGCGCCACGCGATCCCGCTGGCCGGCATCATCCTCGGTAACGCCATGAGTTCGGCCAGCCTGACGTTGCACACGGCATTCAATGCGGCCTGGCTCCAGCGCGGCGCCATCGAGGCACGGATCGCCCTGGGTGACGACCGTCGCACGGCACTGGGCCCGATCCTGCGCCAGGCCGTGCGCAGCGGGATGCTGCCGACGCTGAACGTCATGGGCGCGGCCGGCATCATCACGCTGCCGGGCATCATGACCGGCCAGATCCTGGCTGGCATGGACCCGATCGACGCCGCCCGTTACCAGATCCTGCTGATGTTCCTGCTGGCGGGCGGCTGTCTGCTGGCCGCGTTCCTTGCCGCATGGCTCGCGGTATGGCGGCTGACCGACGAACGACACCGCCTGCGGCTCGATCGCCTGGACGCGCGCGGGTCCGACCACTGAGTCTTGTATCCGCCATGTACGCCAAGCCCGGGTTCGCGGATACCTGCGGTAATCTTGTGATTCCGGGCGCATACCAATGATTACGGCCCGTTAAATGCGGGGTAAACCGGTTCCTGCTTCGCGGATGCAGGCCCGATGCGGCAACTAGCATTCGGGCCTTGGCCATCAAGTAAGCAGGAGACCCGAATGCGTTTTGCCTTTGCCGGGTTCGACCTTTGGTGCGGTGTGTTCGATGCCTTCGTCGCGCAAGGCTGGCAGCCGCTGGCGTTGTTCACGATGCCCGTGGACAACCAGCATGACTTCAACGAGCAGGTGGTATCGCGGGCGCAATCGCTCGGCATTCCGGTGCACATGTCGCCGATCCGCACCGAGGACCTGCGCGCGCTGCGCGACCAGCAGTGCGAGGTACTGGTCGTGGCCGGGCACGGCTGGAAAATTCCCGACTGGACGCACGACCTGCATCACGCGATCAACTTTCATCCATCACCGCTGCCGGAAGGGCGCGGGCCTTACCCGCTGTTCCGCGCAGTCATGGAAGATCGCCGCGACTGGGCGGTGACATGTCATCGCGTGTCGCCCGCATTCGACGCAGGCGATATCCTCGCCGCGGAACCTGTCTTGCTGACGACGGACGAGTGCCATGAGACGTTGCAGTTGAAGCTGCAGCTTGCCGCACGCAAGCTGGCCACACGCGTGGCCAGCGACTTCCGCTCAATGTGGAATACCAGCCAGCCACAATCCGGCGGCAGCTACTGGCCGAAGCTGACCGATGCGGACCGCACGCTCGATTTCACGGGTCCGGTGGCCGAGATTCTGCGCCTCTGTCGGGCATTCGGACAGCACGAGTGCATCGCGCACGTCGGCGCCATCGCGCTGTATGTTCGTCATGCGGCGGGATGGCCCGAGACACACGACTACCTGCCGGGCACTGTCGTGCACCACTATCGGCGCAGCCTCGTGGTAGCGGCACGCGACGGCTTCATCGCACTGCTCGACTGGAGCGCATTGCCACCGCCGACCCGCGCGCTCAACGGGCGCTGAAGCACATGACGCACATGAGGCGCAGGCAGCGCCACCCCGCACATTGCGCACATGTCACCCCTGCGTCATGCCTGTGACCATGGCGCGGAAGCATTCTTGTCCCTGACAACAACCCGCCCGCGCAGCAGCACGGGCCATTGATGACAAGGAGGGCAAGACGATGCAAACCGCTTATCTGTTGATGCTGATTCCGGCGCTCGCGTCAGCCACTGCATTCGCCCAAGGCACACAGGGCACGAGCGATACCGGCAGCAAGCGCACCACCGCGCAGGTGAGACAGGAACTGATCGAGGCGAAGCATGATGGCACCTATGCGCGGGGCAACGCGGAGTTTCCGCCCAGCGAGCAAACTGTCAAGCGACACAAGGAGGAGCATGCCGCGGCCAAGCATCCGAACGAAGGCAAGCCAACGAAGCCGGATGCGCACGACATGAAGTAGCCCGTTGCAGGTTGCATGCCTGCGTGCGAAGTGGCAGGCAGGAATGCAACCGTCGATGATGGCGCGGGTTGCCCATTTCTTGAGCAGCCCAGCTCGAACGCCTGATTGCAGGCGGCCTGGCGCGGCGATGTCGATGTTATCCACAGTTTCTGTGGATAAGGCCGGAGGCCATTCGGCCGCGTTTACTCACCACCGTTTACTCACCACCGTTTACTCACCACCGTTTACCCACCACGTTTGCGCACGTATACGCACGCATACCCACCACACATCCGGCCTCGTTTCAAACCCAGCGAGGCCGCATTGCGTATACGCACCCGGCGTGCTCAGCCCTCTTCGCCGTAACCTTCGATCACCACGATGTCCGCCTGCGAGTGCGGCGATCGAACCGCCACCAGCGCCTGATATTCGGGCGAACGGTAGCACTCCAGTGCGCGCTGATAGCTCTCGAACTCGATCACGACGATGCGGTCCCGGCAATGACCCTCGACCACGGTCCGCTCGCCACCCCTTACCAGGAAGCGCGCGCCGTACTTGTCGAACACGGCCTTGTTGGCGGTGATGTACCCGCGATAGCCATCCATGTTGGCGATATCAACTGCGGCAATCCAGTATCCCTTGCGCATGATGTCTCCGAGTAATCCGGCAACCCGACTATAGCGGCGGCAACCGGCGCTTGACGGGCTGTGACTTCACGATGGCCGAACTCGTTTCGGCCAGGTCCGTAATTCTTTCGAGTATGTGATCGAGATGTTCGATCGAGCGCAGGTAGAGCCGGCCGATGAAGCAGTCATCGCCCGTCACCTTGTCACACTCGGCGAATTCCGGAATACCTTCGATCAATCGTTGCACCGCCTGCAGCTTGCCCGGCAGTGGCTTGATCCGCACGATGGCCTGCATCGAGAAGCCCAGTGTGCGGGGCTCGACATCGACTGTGAAGCCCCGGATGACGCCCCGGTCCTCCAACCTGCGCAGGCGCTCCGACGCGCCCGGCGCCGACAGCCCGATCTGCTCGGCCAGCGCCTTGACCGGCATTCGCGCGTCCTGCTGCAGCAGTGTCAGGATGCGACGGTCGATGTCATCGAGGGACATAAGGAATTTCCCGTCTTAGCTTTGGAAACGACGGAAATATAGTCCATTCGCCTGCAATCCGATATCCCCGAGCGCCGTCTTACCCCCTAGAATTCAAGCCCTGAATGCCAGAGAGGCCAAAGAGACTTGTGGAGGGAACGCGGTGGACAACAAGACACGCGGAATGATGGAGATGGTTGCGGCGATGGTGATCTCGGGCACCATCGGCTGGCTGGTGGTCATATCCGGGCGACCGGTCACCCAGGTGGTGTTCTGGCGCTGCGCGTTCGGCGCGCTCGTGCTGTTGCCGGTCTGCGCGGCCAAAGGCTATCTCCGTCCCGGCAGAATCAGCCGGCGGCAACTGGCGCTGGCCGTCGCTGGCGGCCTGGCCATCGTCGCCAACTGGCTGTTGCTGTTCTCGGCCTACTCCGGCGCGTCCATTTCCATCGCCACGGCGGTCTACAACACGCAGCCGTTCATGCTCGTTGGCCTTGGCGCGTTGTTCCTTGGCGAGCGCCTGACGCTCGCCAGGTTCGGATGGCTCGTGTTGGCGTTCGGCGGCATGCTGCTGATCGTGCGTGCGGGGCCCGATGCGGGCGCCATGGATGGGCGCTATCTCGTGGGGATCCTGCTGGCACTGGGCGCCGCGTTCTGCTACGCGCTGGCCGCGCTGATCGCCAAGAAGCTCAAGGATGTCCCGCCACATCTGATCGCGCTGATTCACGTGATCGTCGGCACGGTGACGCTGCTCCCGATGAGCCTGCAAGCGGACTGGCCCACCGGTGCGGCGACATGGACGACGCTGGTCACCCTCGGCTTCGTGCATACCGGCGTGATGTACATCCTGCTGTATGGCGCCATCCAGAAACTCTCCACCTCGCTGACTGGCGCGTTGTCGTTCATCTATCCGATCGTGGCCATCCTGGTGGACCGGCTCGCGTTCGGCCATCACCTGCACCCGTCGCAGATCGCCGGCGCCACGCTGATCCTGCTGGCCGCCGCGGGCATGACGATGGGATGGTCGTGGCGCAAGCGCCTGCCGTCGGCCGCGCGCAAGCCGTCCGCCTGACAGCGGTCAATCGACTTCAATGACGGCCGGCCTTCGTCCACCCGGCGTCGTGACGCCGAGCCAACGGGCGAAGAGCTTGAGCGTCAGCCCATTGAAGAACAGGTTCAGCAGCACGAAGCCCGCCGCCATGGCCGCCGCGAAATGGCGGGTGTCTGGCGCCAGGTCCTGATTCCGGGCCAGGCAGATGGCCAGCGTCAGCGTCACGGGGCCACGCACGCCACCCCAGGCAATCAACAACTGGTGCGAGATCGGCAACGGTTTGCAGATGCCTATCCGGCTCATCATCGGCATGCTCACGGACAAGATGCCGAACCGGCTCGCCACTGCCGCGACCAGCACAAGCAGCAGGATGACGATGTCGATCATGCGCAGGTCGTCGAGCAGCGACGGCACATGTGCCGTCGCCAGCAGCAGCACACCGGCGCTGGCAATGGTGGCCTGATAGAGCCACAACTGCCGAAACAGCTTGACGTGCGATGCGGGTCGCCGCGAAAGCATGATCCGCCCGACCACGAGCCCCGCGCACACCACCGCCGCCACGCCCGACACATGCAGCACGCGCTCCGCGAACGGATAGATCAGGTTAGGCAACGCGAGCGACAGCGCGTACTCGGCGAACGGCGGGCTGCGCATCACGCCGGACACGAACACGAACACCACGCCCACGAGCCAGCCCACCGCGCACCCCCCCAGCAGCGAGAGAAGAAACTGCGCCAGCGGAAAATGCGCGGCATCGTGTGTCGGCATCACGGAAATCACACCGGTCAGCAAGGTCGTGATCGCAATCGCGGCGGCATCGTTGAACAGGCTCTCGCCTTCGACCAGCCGAATCAGCCGCGCCGGCGCGCCACTGCTCTGGAACAGGCCGATGACCGTGGACGGATCGGTGGTGCTGACGATCGCACCGAGCAAGAGGCAGGCGATCAGCCCCTGCCCGCTGGTCAGGTAAGCCACCGCGCCGACGCTCAGCGTTGCCGCGACCACGGCGCCGATGGCCAGCAGCAGGATTGGGCCGAGGTCGGCGACGAACCCTGAACTGTCGACCTCGATTGCCGCCTGAAACAGGATTGGCGGCAGGAAGATCCAGAGATAGGCCTCGGGCGGCATGGCCGGCGCCAGGAACGGCGCGATGGTGTTGGCCGCGAATGCAGGCGCGACGTGCTCTAGCGCCACATAGCCGAAGCCGAAGGTAACGCCGGCGGCGGTCAGGATGATCGGGTCGGGCAATCGCACGCGCTGTGCGATGACATGGCAAATGGCGATGAGGAACAGCAGCACGCCGACTCGCGTAGTCAGTTCAATGGCAACGTCCAAGGTTGGGCTCCTGATGCGGATGGGGAGTTGGCTGAGGGCGCTGGCGGCTCTT
Organism: Cupriavidus sp. HMR-1; assembly: GCF_000319775.1. NCBI lineage: Bacteria > Pseudomonadati > Pseudomonadota > Betaproteobacteria > Burkholderiales > Burkholderiaceae > Cupriavidus > Cupriavidus sp. HMR-1. The sequence continues at coordinate 7,082 of NZ_ANKP01000032.1, read as the reverse complement.
CCGGCACTATTGCGGGACGAGCATTGAGTAGACCGGTTAGATGCACGGCTGGCGGCCAAGATTCTGCCGATTCGCGCAATTCCGCATTGCAGAGTGACGGCGGAGCCGTGCGGAGCCCCGCGCTGCAAGGCGGGGCGGGGTATTGCCTCCCACCGGTGACCGTATGCGATCCGCCACAACCCCTGCGTGGCATTGACCGTGCGGGTCGCCGTCGCTAGGATAGGCCGGCGCCAGCCCCTGCCTGGCCGGCGCGGCAAACGGCGCCGCAGGCCGGACTGCGCAACCGAAGTGGCCGATCGACCAGACCATGACCCACCAGCCCCCGGCGATGGACGCGGATATCCGCGTGATGCTTGTAGAAGACGACCCGGCCACCAGTGCCCGCCTGACTTCCGCGCTTGCCAGCGTGCCCGGCATCCATGTGATGGCAACCTGCCACAACCGCGTCAGCGCCTGCGAGTGGCTGACCGTCAATACGCCCGATGTAGTGCTGTGCGACCTGGGCCTGCCCGATGGCTCCGGCATTGATGTGATCCGCTTTGCCCGGCACCGGCACCCACACTGCGAGTGCATGGTCATCACCATGTTCGGTGACGAGGCCAATGTGCTGGCCAGCATCTCGGCCGGGGCCACCGGCTATCTGCTCAAGGACGCTTCCGACGAAGACCTGCGCGCTTCCGTGCGCGAACTTCGCGCGGGCGGCTCTCCGATGAGTCCCGTGATCGCCCGCCGCGTCATCAACCGGTTGCGCGATGCGAACATCCCTGCCCCGCGCGCCGTCCGTGCGGAACCGGCTACGCCGTTGTTACCAGAAGCCGCCGTTGCGCTCTCCGCGCGCGAGTCCGAGATTCTCGACCTCGTCGCGCGCGGCTACACCTATGCGGAAATCGCCCGGCACCTGTCGATCAGCGTGAATACGGTGGCGGCCCACATTCGCAACATCTACGGCAAGCTGGCCGTGAACTCGCGCTCCGAGGCGGTTTTCGAAGCCCACAAGCTTGGTCTGCTGAAATCCATGTGAGCCGCACGGTGATCGCGCGCCTCGCTTCCGCCCCGCGCTCCTCGCGATGGATCGCCTTGCTGTTCGGGTTCGTCACCCTGGCCGCGCTGATGCTGGCCGCGTGCTCGTCCGTCGGCGACGACAAGCACGAAGACAAGCGCGAAGACGCCACCAACGCCTCCACACAGATCTTCAGGCAAGCCGATGCCACATTCGGCGCGATCCACTGCAGCGGCGGCGCACACGCACACGCACACGACAACGCCGCTGGCAGCACTGGCTCGCCATCCGCACCGGTCTCGCTGCCGTACTACTGGGACCGCGAATTGCCGCGCCAGAGTGGCACGGCCACTTTCCGTATCCGCTTTCCCCATGAGGCTGGCGGCCGCGAAGGTCTGGGGTTCTACCTCGCACGCGCGGCCAACAGCTTCGAGATGCGTCTGAACGGCAAGCTGCTGGCCACTGCCGGCGACCTTTGCGCGCCGGCCCTGTATGGCGGACAGCGTCCGCTCCATGTGCCCGTGCCGCAGGCCATGCTGCAGCCCGACAACGAACTGTTGGTCACGATCTCCGCCCGGGCGGACGCGCGTGGCGGTCTGTCGGCGATCGAATTCGGGCCCGACAGCGTGACGCGCGCGCACTATGACCGCGCGCTCTGGTTCCGCGTGATCGGCCCGCTGGTGATTGCGGCTGTCAGCCTGGTGCTGGCCGGCATCTCGCTGATGATCTGGTGGCGCCAGCGCGATCCGCTGTTCGGGCTCTATGCGCTGGCGGAGATCGCCTGGGCCATCAGCCTGGCCGAGTTCTTCCTGACCGACGCGCCGCTACCGCGTGGTCTCTGGCAGGTCATCATCCTCTCCGGCCGCGCCGTCTTCATGCTGGCCACCGCGAAGTTCGCATTCATCGTCATCGACGTGCGCGCGCGCTGGCCGCGCTGGCTGGTCAACGGGTATCTGTGGCTCAAGCTGCCATTGATCCTGCTGATGGCCAGCGTACTCAGCATGCCCTACCTGAAGCTGGCCGACTGGGCGGTCAACGTGGTGATGGCCTGCTGCGTCGGCGGCGCGCTGGTGTGGTCGGCATGGCGTCGCCCCAATCGCGAGCGCATCGTGCTGGCCGGCGCGCTCGGGCTTGCCACGGCACTCACGCTGGCGGACTTTATCCGGATCACCATGATCGGCGACTTCTACTGGGAAACCGCCCTGACGAAGTACGTGTCGTTGCTGTTCAGTCTGGCGATGGCATGGCTGCTGGTGGAACGCTTCACCGGTACCAGCCGGATGCTGGCGGACCTCAACCGCGATCTGGATCGGAAGGTGGCGCAGAAGGAAGACGAACTGCGGCAGCTCTACGCCCGATCGCGCGAGATCGAACGCGAACAGGCCGCGATGAAGGAACGTGGCCGCATCATGCGCGACATGCACGATGGGCTCGGCAGCACGCTGGTTGGCGCCCTCAGTCTGGTGCGCTCGGGTCAGACCTCGTCGCCGGTCATGCAGAAGCACCTGCAGCAGGCCCTCGACGCGCTGAAGCTCTCGGTCGACGCGATGCAGGACACCGGTGGAGACCTGGCAGCCGTGCTCGGCACGCTGCGCTACCGCCTGCGTGAACGGCTCGAAGCGGCGGGCATGACAGTGGACTGGCAGGTGGACCGCCTGCCAGAACTGAAAGGACTCACGCCCCAGATCGTGCGTGAGTTGCAGTACCTGCTGCTCGAAGCGTTCTCGAACGCCATGCAATACGCGGCGGGCGGCGTGATCCGGGTCATCGCGCGCAGCCTGCCCGACGATGCCGACGATGCCGACGATGCCGACGATGCCGACGATGCCGACGCGATCGTCATCGAGATTCGCGACAGCGGACCGGGGTTCGATACCACGGCTGCGTCGCAAGGTCATGGATTGGCCAACATGCGCAGCCGCGCGGCCAGCATCGGCGGCGAACTGCAGATCGAATCGTCGCCCCACGGCACGGCCGTGCGCCTGCTGCTGCGTCCGGATCGCTGGACGGATACCGCCATGCCGCGGCCCGAGACAGACCCGGCCTGAATGGTCCCTGCGGCGCACGCTATCGCACGCACCGACACCCACACCGACACCCACACCGCCGTCCATATACGCCTGACGCATAAGCGTATGTCTGCTTGATCGTTCTCCCCGCGGCGGGTCGGCCATACAATGGCCCAACGCCATGGCACATGCCACGACGACATCCATCAAGAACAACAGGGCCAGAAGGGAGAAGACGATGAAGCTGGGCAAGGGACTACGTCTGTTCACCGCGCTGCTTGCGGTAACGGTGATGCAGGCTGCAGGAGCAGCGGACCCCGACAAGAAGGAGATCCGCTTCGGCGCCACCGCCGGCCCCTATGCCGACCAGATCCGCTACGGGGTCAAGCCAATCCTCGAACAGCAGGGCTACAAGGTCACCATCATCGAGTTCAGCGACTACGTCCAACCGAATCTGGCGCTGGCCGACGGCGCCATCGACGCCAATGCGTTCCAGCATGTGGTCTATCTGAAGAAATTCTCGAGCGACCGCAAGCTGGCGCTCTCCGAAATCGTCCAGGTTCCCACCGCGCCGATCGGCATCTATAGCCGCAAGCACAAGTCGCTGGCCGAGGTGAAGACCGGCGCCACCGTATCGCTGCCCAATGACCCCACCAACCTGGCGCGGGCCATCGCGATCCTGCAGCAGATCGGCTGGGTCACGCTCAAACCCGGCACTGATGCCGTGCGCGCCTCCGAGCGCGACATCGACGGCAACCCGCACAAGCTCAAGCTGATTCAACTGGAGGCAGCGCAGTTGCCGCGTTCGCTGGACGATGTGGACTATGCCTTCGTGAACGGAAATTTCGCGCTGGCTGCCGGCCTGAAACTCACCACCGCGCTGGCGCTTGAAAAGATTCCTGACTACTACATGAACCTGGTCGCCGTCAGGACCAGCGATCTGAACCGGCCTTATGTCGCGGACATCCGCGATGCCTATCGTTCACAGGCATTCAAGCAGGTCACGCAGCAACGTTTCGCGGGATTCGTTGCGCCGGCATATCAACGTTGATGTGGCACGTGTCGGGCTGGTCAGCCAGCCCGGCTCTTCAGGGATGCCTGGAGGCCGATCGTCAGGGATGACCTGCCGCTTTCGGCATCCAGAGACGATGACCCGGATGTTTTTCCCTTTGTCGTTACCTTCGGGGTCAGCCGGGCGGGGCTCGTACCGCCATATTCTGGAAGCGTTTTCGGACCTGCCCCATGACATGCCAAGGTTCAAGGACGAGGCACTGCGAACCGCGCCCGGCATCGTCGCCACGGATGGGCAGAAGTAACGCCGCCTTCTTGCCAACGGCCCGTGTCCGCCAGGCACGTAGCCATCTTCGCGTCACGCAACACAGGTAAAACGTCCCGGAGGATCAGGCCCTCGCCACCAGAAGGCGAGCCTGCGGATGGAAACAAGCGCGACCCGGCATAGCACCGGTCAAATGTATGCCAGCCAGTCATTGGCGCGTCATCGACGCCGCATAGCATCTCGCGCTTCGCAGTCCCCACAACACCCCGTGCCCAAGTCGCGCGATTCCATCCGAGCCAATCCATGCGTTTGCATTACACACTTCCAGCCGTGCTCCTCATGGCGCTACCCGCCCATGCCGAGCTGATCATCAGTGAGTACGTCGAGGGTACCTCGAACAACAAGGCCATCGAGATCTACAACCCCGATGCCACCGAGGCCGACCTGTCGCTCTACAAGATCGAGCAGTACAACAACGGCGTCACCGCGCCGAATGCCACATTCCAGCTCACCGGCAAGCTCGCGCCGGGGTCGGTCTACGTCCTGGCGCACAGCACGCTGGCCGCGGTGCTCGGCTCCAAGGTCAACCAGACCGCGACGTTCACGTTCAATGGCGACGACGCCCTCACGCTCACGCGCTCAGGTACCGTGGTGGACCATATCGGACAGGTCGGCTTCCAGCCCCCGTCAGGTTTCTGGGGTACGGCCACTGCCGGCACCAAGGACCACACGCTACGCCGCAAGGCTTCGGTGACGCAGGGCGACACGGATATCACCGCGGCCTTTGATCCGGCTGTGCAGTGGGATTCGTTCAACGTCGACGACTTCTCGGACCTGGGCCTGTACAACGGCGCGGGCACCGTCACGCCGCCGCCGGTCGCAGCAGTGTGTGGCGCGCCGGCGACACACCTCGCGGACGTCCAGGGCGCGACATCGACCTCGCCGCTGGCCGGCCAGAACGTCGAGATCGAGGCCGTGGTCACCGCCGACTACAGCGGCACCGGCGGTTTCAGCGGATTCTTCGTGCAGCAGCCCGACGCACAGCGCCGCAAGCTGCCCGGTGTCTCCGAAGGTATCTTCGTCTATGCGCCCGGCGTAACCGCGCGCGCCGGCGACCTGGTCCACCTGGTGGGCAAGGTCGAGGAGAAGTACGGCCAGACGCAACTGACGCTGGCTGCGAACGGCCTGGCCAGCTGCTCCAGCGGCAACAAGGTGACGGCAGTCGATGTCACGCTGCCGCTGGCTGACGCCAAGTCGCTGTCGGCCTATGAAGGGATGCTGGTGCGCCTGCCCCAGACGCTGACGGTCAGCGAAACCTACGAGCTTGGCCGCTATGGCAGCGTGCTGCTCAGCAACGGCCGCCTGCCACTGCCGACCAACGTGGCCCCGGCCGCGAACGGCGCCGCTGCGCAAGCTGCCGCCAACGCGCTCAATCGCCTGGTGCTGGACGACGGCTCGAATCTGCAGAACCCCGCCACTGTGCCCTACCCCGCCCCGGGCCTGTCCGCGGCCAATCCGGTGCGTGCCGGCTACACGGTCAGCGGCGTGCAGGGTGTGCTCGAGATCCGCTACAACGCCTGGCGCCTGCAGCCGGTACCGGGTGCCGCCGCCCCCGCGTTCAACGCCGCCAGCAATCCGCGCACGGGCGCGCCCACGCGCCATGCCCAGGCTGACGTGCGCGTGGCCTCGTTCAACGTGCTGAACTACTTCAACGGCGACGGCAAGGGCGCTGGCTTCGACGACCCGAACAACCGTGGCGCCAAGTCGCAAGCCGAGTTCGAACGGCAGGAAGCCAAGATCGTTGCCGCCATCCGCGCGATCGACGCCGATGTGGTCGGCCTGATGGAAATCGAGAACGACGGCTACGGCGACCTGAGCGCCATTCGCCGCCTGACGAGCCAGCTCGGCGCCGACTGGCGCTACGTCGATCCAGGCCTGCCCAAGCTGGGCGGCGACGCGATCACCGTGGCGATCATCTACAACAGCCGCAACGTGGAACCGGTGGGCGTGCCCGCCACGCTGGCCATCGACGACAAGAACCGCCAGCCGCTGGCCCGCACGTTCCGCCGCCTGGGCGGCACGCAGAACTTCACGGTGGTGGTGAACCACCTGAAGTCCAAGGGCTGCACCGGCGCCACCGGCAAGGACGCCGACCAGGGCGACGGCCAGAGCTGCTGGAACCCCACCCGCCTGCGCGCGGCGGGCCTGATCGCAGACTGGCTGGCTACCTCCCCGACCGGCGTGGCCGACGTGGGCAAGCTGCTGATCGGTGACCTCAACAGCTACGCCAAGGAAGATCCGGTACTGCTGTTCGCCGAAAAGGGTTACGCCGACATGGTGGCAAAGTTCGTAGGCAAGGATGCGTACAGCTACGTGTTCGGCGGTGAATCAGGCTACATCGACCACGCACTGGCCACTTCCGCACTGGCAGACCGCGTGCGTGCCGTGCATGAATGGCACATCAACGCAGACGAACCGATCGCGCTTGAATACTCGTTCGCGTACAAGAGCGCCGAGCAGCAACAGACGTTCTATGCGGCCGACCCTTACCGTTCGTCGGACCATGATCCGGTGCTGGTCGATCTGGCCCTGAACACGCAGTCGACCGGTGGTGGCACAGGCGGCAATGGTGGCTCGTCTGGCGGCACCTCGGGCACAGGTGGCACTGGTGGTACCAGCGGTACGGCGGGTTCCGGTGGCTCCAGCGGATCGGCCGATTCCGGCAACTCCGGCGCCGGCTCGATGGACCCGTTCACGTGGCTGACGCTGGCCGCTGGCGTGGCAGCGCTGGCACGCC
>NZ_ANKP01000031.1:0-50492 GCF_000319775.1 Cupriavidus sp. HMR-1 | reverse complement strand
GGCGCTCGGCGTGGCGCGCACCGCGAATGCCGGCAACTGGCTGCTCCGCCTGTTCTTTCGCCCGCCTCGGCCGGGCAAGCGCGACATCCCGGCGGAATGGGCCGCGCAGGTTCACAAACGCGCCATGACCCGGCTCGGCATCGGCAAGCGCCAAAGCACGGGCGCGTGGCTGTGGCGCCTGTTCATCCGCCCCCCAAAACCTCGACATCGACTGGCTGCCGATCCGCGCAAGCAGCGTTCGATGGCCGATCCGGAGCGCGACAACTGGCTGCGCCGCTGGCTCGATCGGGTACTCGAGCCCGTCTGGAATACGACATCGCGACTGCACCACCAATTCTTGTCGATCCTGCCTCGACCGGACTGGAATCGAGTGGCCTATTCGCTCGAGTCACTTGCCGCGCAGGTCGGGCGTATTCCATTTGTCCTGCCGATCTCCATGATCATCGCAGCCATCGCCACCGTCGTCATCGGCACCACGCCGCTGACGTTCGCGAGCCAGATGCTGATGTTCGCCGTGGTCTGGGCCATACTGATCGTCGTGCGGCGCATTCCTGGGCGGCTGGCCACGATCACGATGATCGCCGTCTCCATGCTGATGGCCGTGCGCTATATCTGGTGGCGCTCCACACAAACGCTGCAGTTCGCCACCACGACCGAGGCCGTGATCGGTTACCTGCTCTACGCAGCCGAGTGCTACACGTGGCTGGTGCTCGCGCTGAGCTACCTGCAGACCGCCTGGCCGCTGCACCGCAAGCCAAAGCCGCTGCCGGCTGACTCGTCTCTATGGCCGACCGTCGATGTCTTTATCCCGACGTACAACGAATCACTCGCCGTGGTCCAGCCGACGGTGTACGCGGCGCGCAGCATGGACTGGCCCGCCGACAAGCTGCGCGTCTATATCCTCGACGACGGCCGCCGGCCGGCGATGCGCGAGTTCGCCGAAGCGGCGGGCGTGGGCTACATCACGCGCGACAACAATCGCCATGCCAAGGCCGGCAATATCAATCAGGCGCTGCCGCGCACCAGCGGGGACTACATCGCGATTTTCGACTGCGACCATATCCCCACGCGCTCGTTCCTGCAGATGACCATGGGCGAGTTCCTGGACGATCCGAAGTGCGCGCTGGTGCAGACGCCCCACCACTTCTTCTCGCCCGATCCGTTCGAACGCAATTTCGACACCTTCCGCCGCGTGCCGAACGAAGGCAGCCTTTTCTACGGCCTGATCCAGGACGGCAATGACCTCTGGAACGCCACGTTCTTCTGCGGCTCCTGCGCGGTAATCAAGCGCGCGCCGCTGCTCGAGATCGGTGGCATCGCGGTAGAGACCGTCACCGAGGACTCGCACACTGCACTGAAACTGCACCGCCGTGGCTACAACAGCGCATACCTGCGTACCGTGCAGGCCGCCGGGCTGGCCACCGAAAGCCTGTCCAGCCATATCGGCCAGCGCATCCGGTGGGCACGCGGCATGGCGCAGATCTTCCGTCTGGACAATCCGCTGCTTGGCAAGGGCCTGACGTTGTTCCAGCGCCTGTGCTACAGCAATGCGATGCTGCACTTCTTCTACGGCATTCCACGGCTGATCTTCCTGACCATGCCGATCGCGTATCTGTACTTCGGGCTGCACGTGATCAATACGTCGGCGCTGATGATCATGGCCTACGTGTTGCCATACCTGCTGATCGCCAACGTCACCAACTCGCGACTTCAGGGTCGCTACCGACATTCGTTCTGGGCGGAAGTCTACGAGTCCGTGCTGGCGTGGTACATCGTGCTGCCCACCACGGTGGCCTTCATCAATCCGCGCGCCGGCAAATTCAACGTAACAGCCAAGGGCGGGCAGATTGCCGACGACTATCTGGACTGGACTATCTCCAAGCCCTATCTGGTACTGCTGGCGCTGAACGTGGCCGGCCTTGTATTCGGCGTGCTCCGCCTGCTGTTCTGGGGCACCGAAGAGCCGGCCACCGTGCTGATGAACATGGGATGGGCCACGTTCAACCTCATCATGCTCGGCGCTGCCGTTGGCGTGGCCCGCGAGGCGCGGCAGGTACGCGTGTCGCACCGTATCCCGATGCGCGTGCCGGCCACTCTGCTGCTGCCCGATGGCCGCACGATCGCGTGCAAGACCGAGAACTATTCGATGGGTGGCCTGGGCATGGTGCTGCCAATCGACGTGCCACTGGTCGAGGGCGCGCCGGTGGGCGTATGTCTGTCGCGCGGATCGCGAACCTATCACTTCCCCGCCGTGGTCACCCGCAATATCAATCGCCACCTTGGGGTGCGCATGGACGATCTGAGCGTCGAGCGCGAAGCGCAGCTGATCCAGTGCACGTTCGGCCGCGCCGACGCATGGATCGACTGGCTCGACGACGAGCGCGTCGATGCCCCGCTGCGCAGCTTCAAGGAAGTCGTTGAAATGGGCTATCAGGGCCTGCTGCGGCTCTACGACGCCTTCGTCGATGCCGTCGAGCTGGTGACCGCGCGACGCCGCTCACGTCTGCCCTGACCGCCCCGAACCCCTAAGCGAGACCCCATGGGACTCTGGAACCTCTACTTCCTCGCCAAGATCTACCTGTTCCATACCGGGCAGATGCAACCGATATGGCTGCTGAACCTGGTCTTCGCCCTGCTGCTGGTGATACCGCTCGAGTCGCGCATTCTGCGGGTGCTGCGGCAGGTCATCGCCATCGGCGCCGGCGCGGCGCTGGCGTGGCGGGAATCCACGCTGCCGCCGTTCGCGCGCCTGCTCACGGAGTTTTCCAACATCCGCACCTTCACGCCCGGATACCTGGTGGAGCTATTCCAGCGCTTCGTGCCGGTGGAGATGGTGGTGGCCGTGGTGCTGGTGGTCCTGGTATACCTGCTGATCAACCGATGGATTCGCACCACTACGTTCGTCCTGCTTGCCTTGATCGCCATGCCGATCTGGTATGGCACGGGTATCACGCTGCCGGGCGCGAAGGCTCAGCAAGCAACAGCGCAATCCGACGGATCGCCGCGCGCGGATATCAACGCCACCAACAACTACGACGCCATCCTGGCCGCGTTCCGCCAGCAGGAAGCCCAGCGCACCGCCACCTTCTCGCCGCTCACCGCAACGCCTGACGCGCAGTTCGACATCATCGTGCTGCACATCTGCTCGCTGTCGTGGGATGACCTTGACGCGGCCAAGAGCCTCAATCACCCACTGCTGTCGCGCTTCGACTACCTGTTCAAGAACTTCAGCTCCGCCGCCAGCTATAGCGGTCCGGCCGCCATCCGCCTGTTGCGCGCGTCATGCGGCCAGCAGCCGCACAAGGATCTGTACGACCCCGCGCCCGCCGAATGCCACCTGTTCGCCGATCTGGCCCAGGCCGGCTTCACGCCGCGCATCCTGATGAACCACGATGGCCGCTTCGACAACTTCCGCAACTACGTGGAGACCGAGATCGGCATTCAGGGCGTGAAGATGGAATCGACCGACGGCGTGCCGGTGGCCATGCGCGCCTTCGACGACTCGCCGATCCTGGACGACTTCAATACCTTTGACCACTGGTACAAGCAGCACCTGGCGCAGGACAAAGGCCCCGTGGCGCTCTACTACAACACGGTCACGCTGCACGACGGCAATCGCCTGCCCGACAGGCGCCTGACCAGCATCGAGTCCTACCCGCTGCGCCTGAAGACGTTGCTCGACGATGTCGACCGGATCATCGACACCATCAGCAAGTCCGGCCGCAAGGCCGTGGTGATCTTCGTGCCCGAGCATGGCGCGGCGCTACGCGGCGACAAGAACCAGATCTCGGGGCTGCGCGAGATTCCCACTCCCAACATCATCCACGTGCCCGTGGGCGTCAAACTGGTCGGCCTGCCCACCACGGCAACGCCGCAGCCGGTAACCATCGACGCGCCGACGAGTTTCTTCGGATTGTCACAATTGGTGTTCAATCTCGTGGCCGACAGCCCGTTCCGCCAGGGGGCGCCCGATCTGGCGCACTACGTCGAGGATCTTCCGCAGACCCAGATGGTCGGCGAGAACGAAGCGACGCTGACGATGAAACGAACCAACGGCTATGTGATTCACACACCGGACGGCGTCTGGGTGGAGCAGCAATGAGCAAACCCATCGGGTCCCGCAAGGCGGCCACGGCCTACAGCGACATCGACATGCTGGCCCAGCATGTGGACGGCTTCGACGCGCAGCAGTACTTCGACCAGCAAATTGAAGTGGAAACAGTGGCCGCCGCGCAACGCTGGCCTCTGCTGGCCCGGGTGATGGGGTGCTCGGCATTGGCCGACGCGGAGCCGTCGGTTGCCGTCGGCCCGAGCGGTGGCGGCTGACGGTCGCCCCCCCTCCCCAAAGCGCTACGCCCACCATCCCCCGCCAGTAGGGAAGCAACATTGGCCTTCGGGGCCAAAGTGTCACGGATTCGTCATATCGCCTGCCTAGACTCTGGGCCACTTTCCACACAGTGTCCCTCCCGTCATGTCTGGCGTACTGGTCGACCCTTCCGCTGCCCGTCCGCGCTTCCGACAGCCATGCGCCGAAGACCTGGCCATGCCGACCCCGTCTGTCACCACCGACCAGACGAACCAGGATGTGCTGGAGGTCTTTGCCGCCCATCGCGACCTGGCCTGCCTGCCCGTCACCGAGCAAGGCAAGCCGATCGGCCTGATCAATCGGTCGATCTTTCTGTCGCAGATGAGCAAGCCCTATCATCGCGAGCTCTACAACCGCAAAAGCTGCATCGCGTTCATGGACAAGGAGCCGCTGATCGTCGACGCGGCCATGAGCATTGACGCACTGACGTTCCGAACCGTGGAATACGGTGAAAAGGCGCTGGCCGACGGCTTCATCATCGCGCGCGACGACCAGTACATCGGCCTGGGGCAAGGTCTGCAACTGATGCGCGTGGTGGCGGACATGCAAGCCGAGCGAAATCGCCAGATCATGCACAGCATCGACTATGCGAGCACGATCCAGCGCGCGATGCTGCGTGCCTCGCGCGAGATGCTGGGCGCCACGCTGCCCGACGCCGCACTGGTATGGGAACCGCGTGACGTGGTCGGCGGCGACTTCTACCACTTTGCCGCCTTCGAGGACGGCTGGTTCGCCGCGCTGGCCGACTGCACCGGCCACGGCGTGCCAGGCGCATTCATGACGCTGATCGCCTCGTCGCTACTCACGCAGGCCATCGAGCAGATCGGCCCGCGTGACCCCGGCGCGCTGCTGATGGCCGTAAATCGCGGCATCAAGCAGATGCTCGGCCAGAACGACCGCGAGCCGCGTGAATCACCGAGCGCGTCGGAATCCGACGACGGCATGGACGCGGCCTTCTTCTGGTTCGACAACGCCACGCGCCAACTGACCTTCGCCGGCGCCAAGTCATCGCTGTTCGTGCTGCAACCCGCCGACGCCGAAGGCGAGATGGTCAACGGCGCGCGCATGGGTGTCGGCTACGTCGATACCGATATGGCATTCACGTGGCAGAACAACGCCGTTCCGACCACGTCCGGCACGCTGGTGTTCGTCACCACCGATGGCCTGATCGATCAGATCGGCGGCCCGAAGGAAATCGCCTTCGGCAAGCGCCGGATGCGCGAGGCGATCTGCGCCAATCGCGCCGCATCAGCGACGCAGATCAGCCAGGCCGTGCAGGATGCCCACCGGGACTGGCAAGGCACGCAGCGCCGACGCGACGACCTGACTTTCTTCTGTTTCCGCGCGCCGTGACGCCATCCGGCCGCACCGCGCCCATTCGCCAACACATGACCGCCGCACAATCGATTGACAATGAATATGAGCCCTTCTTCGCGATGGCTCGGGAACGCAACGTGATCTTCTACTACGTCGGCTATTTTTCGCAGAACATCATCGCCGCGATGTCCGACGCGGTGCGCCTGCAGCTTTCCGTCAGCGGCGTGGACGGCGCCACGCGCCGCAAGCTCTTCTCGTCGTTCGTGGAGATGGCGCAGAACATCGTGCACTACTCGTCCGATTCGCTGACATCGCCATCGCAAGCCGACGGTCATCTGCGCCACGGTTCCGTCTGCATCAGCATGGTCGACGAGCACTACCGCCTGATGTGCTCGAACCCGGTGTCCACCGCGCGCGTGGCGCAACTGCGCGGCACGCTGGAACGCGTGCGCACCATGACGCTCGACGAGATCAAGCGCGCCTACAAGGAAACCCTGCGGGCCGAGGTGCCGGAGGGCAGCAAAGGCGCCGGTCTCGGCATCCTGACAATGGCGCGCGATGCCAGCGCCCCTCTGGAGTACAACTTTCAGCCGATCGACTCCGATCCGGTCTCGACGATGTTCCAGCTCGTCGCCACCATCTGAGCCCATCGGAAAGAGCCCGCCATGGAAAACCTGTTCATCGCCGCCACGCCAAGCTCGCCCGAAGTGAGCTTCGACTTCACGCGGCACGTTCTTTCGCTCAAGGGTGAGTCCTACCCCGAAAATGCCGCCGTGTTCTACGGCGAAGCCGTCACGCGCCTGCGCAAGTACCTGTCCGATTGCGATGGCGCGTCCGTCACGGTCAACGTCGCGCTGACGTACTTCAACAGCTCCAGCACCAAGATGCTGTTCAGCATGTTCGACGCGCTGAACGAGGCCGCCGAACGTGGCAACGCGATCCGCCTGCACTGGTTCCACGACGAGGACGACGACACCATCCTCGAGTTCGGCCAGGAACTGCACGCCGATTTCCCCGCCATCGACTTCATCGACGAAGTGACGACCAGCAGTTGAATCCCCCTCTCGCTACCGTCGCCACCATGCCCGAACCCGATCTGTTCGAATCGGAGAACAGCGTTCTGGCCCACGCCAGGTCCGTGTTCTGCGATGTCGACGCGGGCGAGGAAGCCTATCGTCACACCCTTGGCCAGCTCATCAGCTACTACGAGCGGCTGATGCGCGAGACGCGCCGCCTGATCCGGCGCAGCGACCGCGAAGAGCTGGAAATGAACCGGCTCAACCACCGGTTGCAGGAACTGGCCCAGGAACTCGAATACCGCGCCACGCACGACACACTGACCGGCGCGCTCAACCGCGGCGCCGTCATCGACCGCGCCACAGCAGCGCTGGCGCGCGGCAGCCTGGCGCTGATCGTGATCGACATCGACCACTTCAAGCGCCTGAACGATGACTTCGGCCACCCCGTGGGCGATGCGGTGATCTGCGGCGTCACGGCCTGCCTGAAGGACACGGTCCGCATGGAAGGCGTGATCGGACGCATGGGCGGCGAGGAGTTCGCTGCGCTGCTGCCCGACTTCACGATCGACGCGGCCGCTACGTTGGCCGACCAGATGCGTCTGGCCATCGCCGGACATCGCTTCCCTGCCCCCGTCAACCGCGAGGTCACCGCCAGCTTCGGCGTGAGCTGGTCACCGCAGGGCCGCCCGTTCGAGCACGCTTACGGCCGCGCGGACGAGGCGTTGTATGAAGCCAAGCGAGGCGGGCGGAATCGGGTAACGCAGGCGCGGGAGTGACTGGCATCGTCCAGCCAGTGCCCACTCGTCCGAGGGGTGAAGCAATCGCCGGCACAGCCCGATAGATGAGGGGTCTTGTGCCGCATCCGTTATCCGTCACCTCATGGGCGCTCTCCTCATCATGCTGGGCTACTACGCTGCCGCCTACGGCTGCGTCTGGCTCATCGGCCGAATCTGTCCCCCGCTAGGCAACCTTGTTGTCAGATTCCGCTACCTCGTCGGCCTGGCCGTCCTCGTCTACTGGTTTCACTCGCTCTCCGGCTGGCAAGGGAAAGGCGTGCCATCGACGCTCTTCTTCCTGGCGATCATGCTGTGCCTGCTGCCAAAGTCCCTGAGGTTCGGAAAAGGAGGGCGAGCCAGCGAGTAAGACGTTGCACATGCGCGACGCTGGACAGCCGGAGCGGCTCTGCTATAATCGCGGACTTCCCGGAGAGATGGATGAGTGGTTTAAGTCGCACGCCTGGAAAGCGTGTATGGGTTAATAGCCCATCGGGGGTTCGAATCCCCCTCTCTCCGCCACACCCCCTTCCCGCAGCACCAATCCCCACCTAGAAAATCCCCGCGAAGCCTTATTCGGCAAGGCTTTCCCATGTTCGGCTCGGTACTTCGACGTACTCCAAGGTACTTGGAGTATCATTCCTCGTTGTAGGCTGAATTGTGTACGCCATTCCGAGGGGATTGCGATGGGAAAACGGTTGACCGAACGGCAGTGCGCTACGCTGCCCCCTGGTCGATATGGCGACGGTCTGGGACTGCAGCTCCAAGTGCGCAGCGAGCGGGCGCGAGCGTGGATCTTCCGGTACCGCGACGCCAGCGGCAAGGACCGGCATGTGGGCCTCGGTCAATGGCCCGTTGTCAGCCTTGAGGAGGCCCGCGCCGCCGCCTTGGACATGCAGCGCATGCGCCGCGATGGCCGCGACCCCTTTGCCGAACGCAAGGCCGCTGATGCCCGCGTGACGACCACGGAAATGCTCACATTCAAGCAGGCCGCCGCCGCTGTGATCGACATCCGCCGGCCCACATGGTCAAACGACAAGCACGCCGCGCAGTGGGAAACATCGCTCGCCACCTATGCCTATCCGAAACTCGGGGACGTGAATGTGTCTCTGCTGGATACCGGGCATTTCGTGGACGTGCTGACGCCGCTATGGGTGTCAAAAATGGAAACTGCCCGCCGGCTGCAGCAGCGTTTGAGCGCCGTTATGGAATACGCCGCCGCTAAGGGGCTGCGCAGCGGCGCGAATCCGGCTTCGCTGGAGGCGCTCAAGGACCTGCTGCCAGATCAAAAGACCATCCGCACCAAGAATGCGGACAAGGCTGTCCAGCACCATGCCGCGCTGCCATGGCAGGACGTGCCGGCATTCCTCGTGGATGTCCGCCAGCGCGAGGCACTCGCCGCTCGTGCGCTGGAGCTGGCCGCGCTCACGGCGCTGCGTACCGGCAACATCATCGGCGCCCGGTGGGCCGATATCGACCTTGAGCAAGCCGTCTGGCGCATTCCTGCAGCGCAGATGAAAGCCCGCTCGGATCATTTGCTTCCCCTCTCGAAACAGGCGGTCGCGCTTCTCAAGGCCCTGCCGCGCACGGGCGAATTGGTGTTTGAGGTGGACGGCAAGCCAATGAGCAATGGCGCCATGCTGGCGCTGCTCAAGCGCATGAAGCGCACGGGGCAGGTGACCACCCACGGATTCCGCTCGTCGTTCATGGACTGGACAGGTGAGGCGACGAACCACGAGATTGACGCGGCCCGTGCTCAACTGGCCCACAACCTCGGGGACAAGGTACGCCTCGCCTA
Organism: Cupriavidus sp. HMR-1; assembly: GCF_000319775.1. NCBI lineage: Bacteria > Pseudomonadati > Pseudomonadota > Betaproteobacteria > Burkholderiales > Burkholderiaceae > Cupriavidus > Cupriavidus sp. HMR-1. The sequence continues at coordinate 41,219 of NZ_ANKP01000031.1, read as the reverse complement.
CCAGCGTGGCACGTTGCTCCAAAAGCGTGAGCAGCTCGTGCAGGATTGGGCGGACTTCTGCGACGGCAAAGCCATCCCTTCTAAGGTGGTAAATATCGACAGGGGCGCAGCATGAGCACCGACGATACTGCCGGTTTCATCGTGGTGACGGCGCTATCCAATGCGCTGGCGTTCTGCCGGACCCTGCCTGACGTGACCTGTAACCCGGACGTGCTCGCGCTCGTAATCGATATGGAGGCGTTCCTTGACCGCAATGCCGATGACCTCGGCGCCCGTCCGGAAAATCTGCTTGAGCGCCTCGGTGCCCTGCGTATGGGCAGGAGTAACGCCAAGACGGATGCGCGCAGTGGAGCGGAATGGTTTTTCTGGGCGTTCGCCAAGTTCCCGGACCGTGCCGGCTTTGCCAGCGTCACCGACATGGAAAACACTGTCGCCACGAAATTCGGGGTGAACCCTCGCACCGTCCGGCGCTGGCACGGACTGTGGGAAAAAGCCCATCCGTAGGGATATACCCTCGGGCAAATTCATTTGTCCGTAGCACTGGCTCAATCGGTTTTCTAAACCTGCAGGTACCCCCGCGTACGTCAAAGTACCCCGGTGACTTCAGGAGATTCGACCATGAGCCGCCCTAAGAAAGCCACCCTGCGCAAGCTGATTAACCTAGCAGCAGCATCCGCCGCCGCCGGTCTGGATGACGTGAAACCTAAGCTCCAGCGCCTCCCCCGAGATTTCCCCGAGCCTGTTTATCCAAATCGGTTGCCTCATTTCTTTGAGGACGAGGTGGCCGAGTGGCAGGCAAAGAGGGCTGCCGAGCGCCCGTCCGTGAAACGCGCCAAAGCCCGCGCCACCCAGGCCGCCGACACCCCCGCGTAAGCCCCGCTTCCCCTGAATCACAAGCCCCCGCCGGCCTTCCCACCCGGCGGGTACGGGGAGCGTTTTGCCAAGAATCCAGCGGAGGGAGACATGTCGAGCAAGGACGTTTTGGACAGATACCGCAATGTCGAGGAGCGGAGCTATGGGGAATGGATCGCGCGTAAGGCTTGCCCGCTGTGCCAGGGTGACACCCTCATCCGCGAGGACGGGGACGGGCAAACGGACATTCACTGCCGCAATTCGTGCCCACCGTTGCAGATCCTGGCGGCGCTCGGGTTGTCGCCCCGCGTGCTGTGGCCGACAAGGGGCAAGGTGTACCACGCCCCGGACCCGGACTGGTGGACCAAGCCGCGGCGCTATGGTGCCGGCCCGCTGCCTCCCATGGAGGAGCAGTGACATGGCCTATGGACTGGTACCGCTCGCCATGAGGATGAACCTGGACGCGGGGGTCCGGCTGGCGCTCATCCTGCTGTGCGATATCGCTGTCCCGTCCGAGGCTGATTTCATTGCCACCGCCTCGGACAGGGTGCTTGCCGCCATGCTCGGGACGACGGAGAGCGCGGCGCGCAAGCTGCGAACGCGCCTTGTTGAAGCTGGATTTGTCAAACGTGGCCGGCGCCAATCGCAATGGCTCATCACCATCCCTGGCAAGGCGGCTATCAATGATGTCGTGCGCGGCAACTATGTCGCGCTCGGCGGCACGGCTGCAGGGGCTCCGGTAATTGGAAAAGAGTGGCGCATTGAGCGTAGGGACGAGGCCTCAAAGCCTACCGGAAAGGCTGCCGAAAAAGCCCATGGAGGGGCGGTTTCGTTGTCTCGAAAAAGCCCATGGCGTCCTACGAAAAAGCCCATGGAGGGGCGGACTTTGGAGCCCTCTAATAAGGGTTTACAGAGAACAACGGAAAACTCAGGCGCCGGACCCGTTTTCGCACCCGAGGATTTCGAGCAGCTCGGTAGTGGCGATGCGGCGGAGGGCTGGCTTGCAGGAAAGGGATTGCGCGGCGCAGCGAAACAGGGGCCGACACCGAACGACGACACGGGAGCGGCCCCGCCCGCCGGTGACCTCTCGGGGATGATCGGATGACCGCCGCCCGCTACCTGCCCCCAGAACTTGTGGCGTGCCGCCGCAGGCAGGGCATTGCGTGGATCGAGCGATGTGCAGACCTGGAGGGCTGGACCGCCGCCCGCCTAATTGCCGAGCGCGAGGATTTCAGCGCCACCCCCTTGCAAGCCATTGAGGCAGAGGTGGAGCGCTGGCGCGCGAGGATGTGGGAGGGCATGGAATCGCGCGGGCTCATCCCCGAGCACCGCCGCTCACACCCATCTGACCCGGTCACGCCCGAGCCGCACGTGCGCAAGCCCCGGGGCCTCGCCAAGCATCTTGTGCGCAAGCCGCCCAGGTCAGCACCAGGCACGCAGGCCGCCCTATTCCCCGACGAGGAGGCCGCATGATCGCCCGCCGCGAGGAGCCGGATTACCCACCCATCCACGCCTGCGAGGTGTGCCGCGCCTTCCGCCGGCATGAGGACGGCCGGGGCCTGTGTATGGCGCTCATCACGGCAATGGCCGATATCGCGGAGCGCGACAGGGCCTTAAAGGGCACGAACGCCCGCAACCGATGCAGGCACTACCGCCTGCCACAACCCCGAGGAGAGCAACGATGACACGATGTGTTTTCTGCCGCGACCCGGGACCCCCACAGGCCGTGACGGAGCGATGGCTTGCCGTCCGAGGCTACTCGGACACCACGGCGTTCTGCTGCCCGCCCTGTGCACGGTTCCACCCGGTCCAATGGCTGGAGCTGGTCGGCTACGCGTTGGAGGTGCCGCGTGCTGGACAGCCACTCCGCACGCTGGCCGCCGCGCTCAAGTCCCTGCGGGCCGGCTGATTGCTGCCTCGGGCTGGCTTTTCCCGCCTGCCGCCCTACACTGCAACCCTGAAACAATCCTCCCTGGCGACGGGTAATCCGGTCCAGGTCACCCCAAAAAGGTGCCCTATGCGACCCGGCTCCCGTCACCGCCGCAAGAATCCCCTTCCCATTCCCGACGATGACACCCCGACCGATGCGGAGGTGTCCTGATGCCGCGCGCCCCGAAACCAGAGCGCCGGCTGTCGTACGTGGTGCTCGACGTGAAAACCGAGGAGCGCGCCGGCAAGCCCCAGCTCGGCCGCCCGCCCAAGGTTTACAAAGATGAGGACTTTGCCGCCCTCCGCGAGCGCAAGCGCAATGTCCCCGCCAGCGATGTGCGGGCGCCGATCTACCGCGCCAGTGGTGACGATTCTTCCGGATTCCGGCACGGCAACTACAACCCGGGCCCGCCCGTGGAGCGCAATTGCCCCATCTGCCGGCAGCAATTCACACCGGCCGCCGCAGGCGAGGGCAAATGCCCAAGCTGCAAGGCTGCTGAATCGGCGCAGGCCGCCGCCATGTCCGGCACCTATCGGCCCGCTTTCCGGGGCGCACTGCCCGAACCCGCACCGGCCACGACCGAACCACAAGCCCGTCCATGTCATCGCCGCGGTGGTGGCAGCGGATCCGCCGGCCGCTATCGCCTCGTGCTGGATATCGCGGACGGCGCCGCCGGCACTTACAGCCTGGTTTCCGCCTGGCCCGCGAGCGCGCCGCAATTGCGCTGGTTTCAACCTGTCGCCAGTGAGGACGTGATTGTCACGCGTGATGGCCGGCGCTTTGACGTGGGTCTCTCGCTGGAGGACTTGTTCCGCCGCGCGTACCAGCTCGGCAATGCCATCCATCACGATCGGTACCGGCTGCTGGTGGACGGACCCGATATCACGTGCCATTGCAATGGCCTGTCCGAGCTGCAGCGCGCCGCCATTCTCGTGCGGGTGTATGGCGAGTTCTGGGGCGCGATGCAGGGGGCGATTTACGGCGTGGAAATTGCCGGCCTCATGGCCCGAGTGGGCCTGAAACTCGGGCACGGTGACTCATTGCAGGAGGGCAAGGCATGAACGCCGCAGATGTGAAATTCGTGGAGGCCATGGTGCAGGCCAGCGCCGAGGGTCTTGCGCAGGGTATGGGCGAGCAGCTCAGGGCGCAGGCCGACCGCATCCAGCAGCTTGAGCAGCAGGTGGCATTGATGCAAAACGCCCTAGCGCAGTCCGGCCAGAAATTCGTGCTGCCCGCCGGCGAGCACCAGCCGCTGTCATTCACCACCACGCGCCGCCGCGCGTGATGTCACACATATTCCAAGGAGTCACCATGTCCCGCAATCCACAGTTGCCCACCATGCGCTCGTCTGTGCTCGGCCACGCCTTTGCCATTGCCGTGGTGGCCCACGCCCGCAAGTGGAGCAGCGATGCCGCGCGTGAGGTATTCCTGCAGAAGTCAGACCCGTCCGGGCTGGCCGTCCTCATTCTCAAGGCCGCGCAGAACCCGGCCGACAGCGTTACGTCGGATTGGGCCAGCGGCCTGATTTCGCCGCAGATGGTGCTTGATTACATCGGCACGCTGCCGCAAACAGCCGGCGCGCAGATTCTCGGACTCGCCCAGGTGCAGACGCCGCTCTATCAGGATTCGCGGCTGATCTATCGCCAGACGCTCGACGGTACGCACCAATGGGTTGTCGAGGGCGGCCCAATCCCCGTGGTGCAACTCGACATTGGCGCCGGCACGCTGGTGCAGGGCAAGCTGTCTGCAATCGTCGTGGCAACCACCGAGCTAATCGATGCCCCGAACGCGGCCAGCACGCTGGAGCAACTGCTCGCGGAGGACGCGGCATTGTCGCTGGATACCGCGCTTCTGTCGGACACTGCGGCGACGGATCACCCCGAGGGCCTGCTTGCCGGCGCGGTGTCCGTCACGGGTAGCGCCAGCGCAGAAAAGGATGTCAAGGCGCTACTGGAGGCGGTACCCGACATCTTACGGCCGGTGTTCGTGTCGAACCGCGCGCAGAGCGTGGGGCTGTTCGCGTCGAGTCTCGCGGCCAATGGCCGCCTTGTAGATTGTCCGCTGCTGTACTCGCCCAAGCTCAAGGACGGCGAATTGATGGTGATGGATGCGCAGGACTTCGCCACGGCCGGCGGCGCCTCGCCGCAGATCGAAACGCGGCGTGAGGGCTTTCTGCACCTGGACGACAATCCCCAGCCCATCGCTCCGGCAACGGGCGGCACTGCAGTGCTGGCAAGTCCCACCAGCAGCATCTATCAGCAGGACCTTGTGGCAATCAAAAGCCGCCTGCCGCTCGGCTGGGGATGGCGCCGCACGGGCCGCGTGGCGAAACTGACCGGGGCGACGTGGTAGGGATCACCCCTCAATGGTGGGGTGGCCATGCCGGCGACAGATCACAACGCCATGGCGGATCAGGCACAGGCAGGCCCTCACCCACAGAGGCCACCCTCCCGGCGCTCCTGGCGCGCTTAAACGCGTTGCGGATTTCGCGGCGAGCGGCGGTGACATCAAGCATGCGGGGGCAGCGACGAAAAATCCGCATGAGGCCGGCAACCGGCCCTCGTACCTCCCAATTTTTGAAATCCGCAAAACAGCGCCCCAAAAAGCGAAGGGTTGTTATGCAAATGGGAATAATCGTGGGTGCCATGAAATTCGGAAACGCCGCGCGGGGCTTCCTTCATTGGCGGCACGGGCTGCTCCATCGCGCTGCGACGGCCCACGAGGAGCTTCTCGTACTGTCGCTTCCGGCTGACGAGCGCCACGTGCTGCAGCGGGTCGGATGCAATGACCCGCTGTGGTGGCATGATTATCTGCAGGCCAGCGGGCCGGGAGCACGCCACGCGCTGGCCGGATTCGTACCGTGTAGCGTGGCTGTGGAATCCGCTATCGTTACCGCGGTGGCACACGCTGCCCGCGAGCATCTCGCATTTCACGTGAGCGCGGTCTATGAGCACATCGGGGACTGCTGGCGCGAGCCCGTCGAGCGGTGGGGCGTGGACATGGACGTGGCTGAGGCCGTAGATGCCGAGCTATCGCACCTCGTACAGGGCCGGCTACTCGCGCGATTGAGCAGAGACGTCTTCCAAGTGCGCGTGCAGGTGGGGCCGGACGCGCTACTGGCTGTCCGGCACGCCCGCGATGAGGCCCTCGCATCCTGGCGATGTCTGTAACTCCAACCGATTCCAACTGGCCGGGGGGAGGCAAGGAGTCGCAGTGTCACGAAAAATACGACGCCCATGGCTCATTTTCGCCTCACCAGGGCGAATGCCCGCGCAAAATTGAGACCCTACTTCGCAGGAAAAACGGTGGACGCCGCCGGCTACAATGCTTGTCCGAAAAGAAGAAATCCGGATGAAACAATGGGCGAGGCACGTAGGAGAGGATCTCGCGCGCAGCGCGAAGCAGAAGCCATCAAACGAAACAAGCAGGCATTGGCCGTCGAAATGGGGTTGGCGGACGAACACGATCCCATCCGTCTGGCGCTGATCGCAGGTCTGGACGCATTCAAGAACCGTATGACAGCCTCAGAATGGTCCCAGCGTCGAGGCCAAGTGCTAGAGCATCTAAAGAACAGAAGGAAAGGTTCGAAGCTCGCGGAGGCAGAGTCGATCCGGGTTCGCGAGGATGAAATGGGCTGGTACTTATTTCTTTGCGAGCAATCCATCTACGATCCTCTATGTGTGGACGTAAGTCAGTCTCAGCGCATTCTTCCATACTTTGCTAGTCTCGGATTACGGTGGCACCACGCGCGCGAAATCGTCGGCATCGAGAGGAAGCTCGATGAATTGCTCCATGACTATCGAAAACATCCCGACGGACACTTCTTCGAATTGCTTGTGGCGCTGTCATATGCGGAAGCCGGCTGGAGGGTGACCTTCATCGAAGAGGTACGAGGCGAGAAAAATGCCGACATACACGTGGTACGGGGGAAAGAAGAGTACTTTGTCGAATGTAAGCGCATGAGCCGGACAACCGACTACTCAGTGAAGGAGAGAAATCGATTCCTGGAGATATGGCATGCAGGCAGAGACGCGCTTGTAAAAAATCAGCAGTGGATTTGGTTCAAAGGCACTTTCCACAAGGACCTCTTTGAATTGCCGGATTCCTTTCTGCTTGACCTCTGGAAAACGTCACTCCCCTTAGGGCTTGGTGAGAGAGTTCTCGTCAACAACGAAGCGGCAACGATCAAGGCGCGACTCATCGACCGCTCAAGCGTCATCAGGCACTTCCGGGAATTCAAAGTCAAAATGAACTCGCCAATGTTTACACGAGTCATCGGAGGAGATTGGGCCCCGGATAATTCGTCTGTCACGCTCCTACCGCTCGTTCAGATTTCTCATGTACAGGGATGCGAGGCACGAGAACTCGGCATGTATGTGGAGGAGGTTGGATTCGCATGCGGATTTACTCGCGAAACTGACTCGGAGGTCTCCATCGATAAGAAAGCCAAGGACGTAAAGAAGCTTCTCTCTGAGGCAGTGAGACAGGTGCCAAACGATAGGCCCTCTATTATTCATCTTGCAGCCGAAACCATGGAGGGTGGAGATGTCGAGCGTCGCAGGACGGAGAAGCTTGAGGACCTCATGCGAAGCTTCAGCTTCGAGGGAAAACCGGTAAAGCTGGTGCGATTTCATAGGCTGCAATCACATCAGCGCACCAATATGCAATTCGAAATTGACGAGACAGTGGATACCCTGCATGGACACGAAATGAATGTTTCCGCGACCCCTCGTCAAGTCGTCGTGCCATACGGTTCTAGCGTCCAGCAGATTGCTCATTGGGATTTGCCTATCTGACCAGATCGCCGCAGCGCATCGCTGGACGGTTGGAATTGGCCGGTCGCTGCCCTGAGACGATGGCCGCCCGTTAGAGTCGCTCAGTCAGCATGGGTTCTTTTTGTTACTAGCATGTTCGCCTAATCCTGCACGTGAACCCGATGGAATATCTCTGTGACGGCCGTCTTGACCGCCTCAGGATTTTTCTCATGCTCCTCGGGATGGGCGTACTTCAGCATGTAGCCCGCTATCATGCTTGTGATTGCATTTGCCTCGGTACGAACCCACTGCGCGAGCTGGATCACGTCCGCATAGCTGGCGGGGTCATTGTCCTCGTTCGCGGGCCAGCCATTGCGAAGAAACCAGCGGTGCATGAGTTCGTTGCGGTGATCAATCAGCGTGTTTAGTCGGTCCTCTAGATCTGCCGCAATCTGCCCGCGCTGCGAGAGTGCCTTTACCACGTTCGCAGTCGCTGTTTTGTACCGTCCAGCTTCGATCATCCCGCCCGTCGCCTCAAGGTACGCGGGGTCGGTGATCATCTTGAATCCTTCGTGGATCGACACGAAGGTCACCTCGAACATTTGCATCGCGATCACTGCGCGCCCGATCTCGGCGTAAGCCCGCTCCATACGTTTCTCCCCTTAGTGAGGCTGCGCGTGAATTGTACAGACGTACCGGTCCGGCCTACTCCTGCGTGTAGCTTGTGTAAAGCTCCGATTCCGCGCGATATCTGGCGGCACGATTCCGGCCGCGTCAGCCCACCAAGCGCAACCGCGTGATTTTCTTCGGCCAGCACGAGGACCCCGCGACATGGCCGCTGCTGCCGAGTAGCTTGCGGAGCAGCTCAAGCCACGGGGAAACCACCCCAATCCGGTCACGATTGACGCCTGACCAATGAAGGAATGCTACGAATTAGCTTACCGAGTTTCCTGTAAGTGGCTGAACCTCCAGCCCATCCCTCGCCTCAACCTTACTAAGTATCTTGGCAGCAAGTTCGGCTCCTTTCACTCGCCCGACTACGACTTGGTACCCGGGCGCGAATGTGTTCGCATAGAGCCTGACGTTAGCCACTACAAGCAACTCGTTTAAGTTACCTAGAAACTCTGTCCCCAAGTTGTAACCGAAAGGCTGCGGTACGTGCTGACCTGCCGCATTTCCCACAAGGTAGGAGACGTTTTGCTTTTGTCCCAAAATGTAGGGAAGGCAGATCGGCTCAAAGTCTCCGGGGTCTACAGTCGTGAGAGCCTGACAGAAGCCAATCTTCAGAAGCAACCTGCCGAAGTCTTGTGGAACATGTTGAAACTTCACGGCCAGATTGTCTGGATACTTAGCAAGATGCGTGGTGCGACGCGCCTCATCGTCGATCGCGAGAAAAGTCCAGGTGTTTGAAGTATCAATGTCGTCGGGCAAACCCAGCAGGATGCCCGGAATGTTCATTTTGTAGAACACCAAGACAGCGGGATACTCGTTGGCTGGGATTCGGAGGGTTCTGCCTGACATGCGAAGATCAGGCATCTCAATGTGGGATCTCCGCTCCTTCTTTCGTCGAGTTGGTGCGCCATAGCTCGTTCGCGCATCACCCCAGAGTCCTCTTGCGACGCGCTGCTCAAACTTTTTAGTGACATCGGCGCAAGCAAGGCAACTAGCCTTGCGCAAAACATGCTGTCCGCCAAGCGCAAGCGGAACGATATGCTCATCGGTAAGACGGGATGTACTGTCGCCACAGTATATGCATGCCCCTCTACCTTCGTAGTACGTGGGTCCGTGTGCCATCGGCCGTGGTTCGGAGGTTGCGGAAAACGAACAGCATCTCAACCCTTTCACAGGGCATGCACCCCCAAAAAGGGGTATCGAAGCTAGGGGAGGCCGCGAAGGGGCATAACGGCCCGTCCTCATTCACCTCAAAATCGCCATTTTTGTAGGCCGCATTGTAGGCCGAATGACGACAAAAAGTCGGAAAACCGCCTGCAGTAAGGTTTTGCGGGTAGCCGTTGCAATCCCCTTCTCTCCGCCACAGATTTCGAGAAACCCCGGCAGATCCCAGGATCTGCCGGGGTTTTTTTGACCTGTCGATCAGCCGATCCCCGCTGCGGGAATCTCCTTCCGGCACCCCGTCACGCATACACCGCACCTGACGCACCCCTCGCCCGTGCCGCTTTCATGTATCCACTCTGTACTGTCGTGTCGAGTCCGGATGCACAAGTACTGGTGCTTTCGTACAAGCCTGTATCCGGTCATCACAAACGGTTAAATGCCAAGTGAAGTCCTGTCAGTTCTGCCTCTGGCGGCCTGAATGCCCTTGCTAACGTGCAACCGCTCCCCGGTTCTTCACGGCGGTAGCTCACCTAAACAACGCATTCAAGGAAACAGCACATGTCTTCGATCAGCAGCCTGTCTTCAAGCACCGGTTACCTGCCGGCCGCCACCAGCCAGAACAATGCCGCGCAACGGCGCGCCGACTTCCAGCAGATCGCGCAGGACCTGCAGAACAACGATCTGAGCGGCGCCCAGCAGGCCTACTCGGCGCTGCAGCAAACCGGCGTGGATACCAGCACGACCGCTTCGGTGTCAGGCACGTCGGGTACCTCCAGCACGTCAAACAGCTCGCCGCTGGACGCACTCGGTCAGGCCTTGCAAAACAATGATCTGAGTGGTGCCCAGCAGGCGCTGGCCAAGCTCAAGCAGGCCCATCATGGCGGCGGTCATCACCATCATGGTGGCGCGGCCCCCGCACAGGCCATCGCGAGCACGTCCTCCACGGACGCGAGCAATTCGCTGGCAGTCGAAGCGAGCGCCGCCGCAGTGCCGGCTGGCTCGATCATCAATACGCTGGCCTGATCTGCGCCGGTCGTGCGTGGTCCTTCCGGGTCCTCGCCATGACCGGCCGAGAGGCGCGCGGCAGGGTGTCGTGTGCCGCGCAAACGACACCCTGGATGACGTTGCTACCAACCACGTATAGAAAGGCAGGCAACGGTCCCATGCGACAGGCCGGCGGCGCGGGGCGTCAATGCGACCGGACTCCTTGACACCCGCGCGGTGTGACCAGGGCGCGTACTCGCGTTGAGTGTGGCTGCCCGGCAGTTTCCCCACCAAAACGATCAGCCCTTCTGCCCTGTCCCCTGACCGTGACCCTGTGCGTCGGACACAGGGTCACGGCAGGCACCACCGTTGCCAGACGGCAGTGCCATCGCTCGTCCGACGTTATCCCTTGCTACTGCTGGACGAGAACTGCTGCGTCAGGTAGGCACTGGTGCTCTGCATCTGCGACATGATCACGTCGAGCTGCGTGAACTGCGCCTTGTAGTTGGCGATGTCCGCGTTGATCTGCGTCTGCGTCTGATCGTACTGATTGCTCAGATCCTTGAGTGTGTTGTTGATGCCTGCGGTTGCCGTGGTCACCGCACCGGTGCTACTGGTCAGGTTCTTGACCCACGTGCCGATCTGATTGCCATAGCCACTTACGCCATCGGCGTTGCCGAACAGGTTGCCCACCGCGCCGGCATTGTTGTTCAGCGCCGTGGTCAGCTTGCTGGTGTCGAGCGCCAGCGTACCGTCGTCCTGGAACGAGATGCCGATCTGCGAGAGCGTGCTGAACGCGTTGTTCGCCTGGGGCGTATTCAGCAGGCTGCGCAACTGCGACTGCATGATGCTCAGCGTGGAATCACCGGTCAGCGGTGAAGCCGTCTGTGTGGAGGGGTCATACGCAGACAGCGAGGCAGAGGTGCTCTGCAGGTTGTTGTACGCGGTGACGAATCCCTGTATGCCCGTCACGATCGAGCTGGTGTCGCGTTGCACCGAGACGTTGCTGGTACCTGTCTGCGCCAATGTCATGGTCACGCCGGCCACCGCGTCGCTCACGGTGTTGCTGGTGCTCTGGATGGCGATATTGTTGACAGTGAGCTGGGAATTCTGGGCAGCAACGGTCTGCTGCAGGTTCTGCGTGCCGGCAGGATCGTATCCAACAAGGTTCGCTAGCGCCGTGCCGCCATCGGTTTCATTGACCGAAAGCCGCACGCTGTTGGTGGCACCCGTATTGTTCGAGTTGATCACAAGGCGGTAGGGTGTACCAGAGCCGTCGTTGATGATGCTTGCGGTGACGCCGGCATTGGCGTTGTTGATCGCGCTGGCGATGCCCTGCAGCGTGTTGTGGCTGCTGTCGATCGTGATGTCGACGCCGGTGCTGGCGCTGTTGGCCGTGAACGTGGCCCCGGTGTATGTGCCGTAGGTGCCGCTGGACGCATTGCTGTCAAGCGTGCCGCCGGTGATCGAACCGAAATCGACATGGATGGTGCCGGTGCCGATGGCAGCGGTCTGGTTGGCCTGTCCCTTCGAGACGAGCGATTGCGCCTGCGCGAGTTGCGTGACGTTGACCGCATAGTTGCCGGTGGCCGCCGTATTACTACCGGTTGCGCTCAACACGGCGGTGTTGCTGGAACTGGCAGTCGTTGCCTGGAAGAAGGACTGACTGGCAAGCTCGCTGGCCGAGCCCTGGAAGGCCGCCAGCATGCTCTGGATCTGCCCATATGCGGAGAGCTTGGTCTGGTAGCTCTGCTGCTCCTGGGTGATCGCGGTCAGCGGTGCCTGTTCGGCCTGAGTGAGCTGGTCGAGCAGGGAACTCAGGTCAAGTCCGGAGCCAACGCCGAGGTTGGATATCAGGCCGGAGCTTGAGGCGGAAGTCGTACTGGATGTCGTAGTCATGACTCGCTTCTGGTGAGGGGATATATCGTCTGGGACGATATCGAGCAGCCTGAGCAATGCTCAGGTTCTGCAACCAGGCTATTGCTTGTTCTGCACGCAATAACCCGTCATCACCATAGCAACGAGAAACTGGCGCTTATTGATGAATTGGCGCCGCTTTCGCCGGCATTTAACCGGCGGTGACGATGCGTAACGCACTGCAAGAATTTGAGGCTGTTGTGTGGGACTGTCTGACTCAAATCCAATACAAAGCGGAAACATTGCCCACTGCGCGGACCTGCTTTCGGCAATCAAATGCTTCGAAGGCTCCTGGATGACAAAGCGACTACGGCGGTGGCGCGAAAGACTACTTTCCTGCCGCGCGTGGAGTGCCAATTGCGGAAGCGTCCCAGACCAGATTCGGAAACATCAAATGGAACCCCCACGCACTTGGGAGCAGACTTGATCCGTTGGGCGCCTCCCGGCCTCAGCAAGATCTGTTGTGACCCCAACTGATCTATTCCCGCGCGCCCACTACCTCCCCGGTGTGGGCGTTTTTTTGTCCAATGGGCAATGGACAACGGGCAATACCCTGCTACCCCTTCCGCAGGTAATTTACCAACCTGTCGATCACCGGCGCATTCCTCGGCGTCACCAGACTGACCAGGATGGCCGCGGCAAACCCGGCTGGCACGCCGAACGCGCCCGATGCGATCGGGTCGACGCCGAACCAGCGGTTGCCGAAGATGCCAGTCATCTTGGTGAAGAACGGGTAGTTGACGAAGATGTAGTAGACCGCCACACCCAGGCCGGTTGCCATGCCGGCTACCGCGCCCGCTGCAGTGGTGCGGCGCCAGAAGATGGCCAGTACCAGTACCGGGAAGAAGCTCGATGCTGCCAGCGAGAACGCCGCGCCGACCAGGAACAGGATATTGCCGGGCCGTAGCGATGTGACATAGGACGCGAACAGCGCCACCCCTAGCAGTACGACCTTCGCGGTCGTCACGCGCCGCTGGTGGCTCGCCTGGCGGTCGACCATGTGGTAGTAGACGTCGTGCGACAGCGCGTTGGCGATGGTAAGCAGAAGGCCGTCGGCCGTGGACAACGCTGCCGCTAGCGCGCCGGCGGCGACCAGTCCTGAGATCACGTAGGGAAGCCCGGCGATTTCTGGGGCGGCCAGCACGATCATGTCCGGCTGGATCAGGATCTCGGCCCATTGGACGATGCCATCCCCGTTCATATCCCGGATGCCGAACACGGGTGGGTCGACCTTCCGCCATTGCACCACCCACTGCGGCAACTCGGCGTATGGCGTGCCTACCAGATGCTGCAGGAACTCCGCCTTGACCAGCGCCGCGAGCGTTGGCGCGGACACGTACAACAGCGCAATGCAGAACACCGCCCAAGCCACCGAGTTGCGGGATTCGCGTACCGATGGCGTCGTGTAGAGGCGCGTCAGGATGTGCGGCAGGCTGGCCGTCCCGAGCATCAGGCAGAACACCAGCAGCACGAAGTTGAGCCGTTGCGTCTTGCGCTCCTGCTCCGACGCCGCAGGGTACGGCTCAGTCGAAGGCGTTGAAACCCGGCTGCGTGCGAGCGCATCCTCGCGCATCTGGGTCCACTGTTGTAGCGCGTCGGCGGCATCGGCCGGGAATGCCAGGCGCTCGCGCTCCACGCTCTTGATCTCGCGCAGCGGCGCATTGCGCGCCCGCAACTCGAGCAATCTGGCGTCGAGCGCATTGCGTTCCTCCAGGAACGATTCCGGCAGTCGCGCGATGCGGTCCTGCAGCGCTATGGCCTGCTGCTGGAAGATCTCGCGCACCTGGATTTCGGCCGGATCGCGCTCGATCGCTTTTTCCGTCTGGTCGATCTGCCTCAGCAACTTGCCATAGCTAACCTGCGGCAGCACTTCGTGATGGTGCTTCCACGCGATCAGCGACACCGTCAGTAGAAACGCGACGATGAGCATGATGTACTGCGCCACCTGCGTCCACGTCACGGCGCGCATTCCACCCAGGAACGAACAGACGAGAATGCCGGCCAGACCGAAGAACACGCCAACGGCAAATTCCACGCCGATAAAGCGCGTGACGATCAGCCCGACTCCCTGGATCTGCGCCACCAGATAGACGAACGAGCATAGTGATGCGGCCAGCACGGCGATCGCGCGCACCGGCATGTTGCCGCCCGGCTTGCCATTGCCATACCGCGCTGCCAGGAAATCGGGGATCGTATAGCCGCCGTACTTGCGCAGGTATGGCGCCAGCAGGAAGGCCACCAGGCAGTAGCCGCCGGTCCAGCCCATCACATAGGCCAGACCTTCGTAGCCGGAGACGAAGATGATGCCGGCCAGTCCGATGAAGGATGCCGCGCTCATCCAGTCCGCTGCGATCGCCATGCCATTGAACATGGCCGGTACCCGCCGTCCCGCCACGTAGTACTCGTTGAGATCCGAGGTACGACAGATCAGGCCGATGCACGCATAAATCGCGATCGTGACGAAGAGGAAGACGTAGCCAAGCCAGAGCGCATCCGCATTGGAATGCTCCAGCAAGCCCATCATGCCGACGAAACCAAACAGCCCGAGCGTGAACAGGCCGTAGTACAGCATCAACCGGCGGCGAAAGCGCGACTGGGTGTCTGGCATCAGCAAGAAAGAAAATCGTGCCCGCTCAGCATGAAACCGAGGCGGGCACGATGGGTGTCACGGGTGCGTGACCGGGACGATCCGTTTTCCGGATCCGCTTGCTGGCCGTTACTGGGCTTGCTTGAGCTGATCGAGAATGGCCGGGTTCTCCAGCGTCGAGGTGTCCTGCGTGATGTCCTCGCCCTTGGCCAGCGAACGCAGCAGGCGGCGCATGATCTTGCCCGAACGCGTCTTGGGCAGATTGTCGCCGAAGCGGATGTCCTTCGGCTTGGCGATCGGGCCGATTTCCTTGCCCACCCAGTTGCGCAGCTCGGCCGCGATCTTCACGGCCTCTTCAGCCGTCGGACGCGAACGCTTGAGCACCACGAACGCGCAGATCGCCTCGCCGGTGGTGTCATCGGGACGACCTACCACGGCGGCCTCGGCCACGATCGGGTTCGAGACCAGCGCTGACTCGATTTCCATCGTGCCCATGCGATGGCCCGACACGTTCAGCACGTCATCGATACGGCCCATGATCGTGAAGTACCCGGTTTCCTTGTCGCGGATCGAACCGTCGCCAGCCAGGTACAGCCTGCCGCCGAGTTCCTCGGGGTAGTAGCTTTTCTTGAAGCGCTCCGGGTCGCCCCAGATCGTGCGGATCATCGACGGCCACGGACGCTTGACGACCAGGATGCCGCCATTGCCGTTCGGCACGTCCTGCCCGGTTTCATCGACGATGGCCGCCATGATGCCCGGCAGCGGCAGCGTGCACGAGCCTGGCACCAGCGGCGTGGCGCCCGGCAGCGGCGTGATCATGTGGCCGCCAGTTTCGGTCTGCCAGAACGTATCGACGATCGGGCAACGCTCGCCGCCGATGTTCTTGTAGTACCACATCCATGCCTCTGGGTTGATCGGCTCGCCCACGGTGCCCAGCAGGCGCAGGCTCGAGAGGTCGTACTGCTTCGGATGGATCTTCTCGTCGGCCTCGGCGGCCTTGATCAGCGAGCGGATCGCCGTCGGCGCGGTGTAGAAAATCGAGACCTTGTGGCGCTGGATCATGTCCCAGAACCGGCCAGCGTTCGGGAACGTCGGCACGCCTTCGAACACGATCTGCGTGGCGCCTGCGGCCAGCGGGCCGTAGGTGATATAGGTGTGACCGGTGACCCAGCCGATATCGGCCGTGCACCAGAACATGTCATCGGGCTTGATGTCGAAGGTCCAGCGCATCGTCATCAGCGCCCACAGCAGGTAGCCGCCCGTGCTGTGCTGCACGCCCTTCGGCTTGCCGGTGGAGCCCGACGTGTAGAGCACGAACAGCGGATGCTCGGCGCCAACGGGCTCGGCAGGGCAGTTATCGGACTGACCGGCGGAGACGTCTTCCATCGAACGATCACGGCCTTCGGTCCAGGCAACGTTGCCGCCCGTGCGGCGATAGACGACCACGTTCTTCACGGCCTCGCAGCCGCCCAGCGTCAGCGCCTCGTCGGCGATGGCCTTCAGTGGGAGCGCCTTGCCACCACGCATCTGCTCATCGGCCGTGATCAGCGCCACGGCACCCACGTCCACCAGACGTTCCTGCAGTGACTTGGCCGAGAAGCCGCCGAACACCACCGAGTGCGTGGCGCCGATACGCGCGCAGGCCTGCATGGCCACTACGCCTTCGACGGACATCGGCATGTAGATCACAACGCGGTCGCCCTTCTTGATGCCAAGGGCCTTCATGCCGTTGGCGAAGCGGCTGACCTTCGCCAGCAGTTCCTGATAGCTGACGCGCGTCACCGTGCCGTCGTCAGCCTCGAAGACGATGGCCGTCTTGTCGCCGAGGCCCTTCTCGACATTGCGGTCGAGGCAGTTGTACGACGCATTGATTTCGCCATCCTCGAACCACTTGTAGAACGGCGCGTTGCTCTCGTCGAGCACCTTCGTGAACGGCTTGTGCCAGTGCAGCAGCTCGCGCGCGTGGCGAGCCCAGAAGCCCTCGTAGTCCTTTGCAGCCTCGTCGCACAGGGCCTGGTAGGCCTCCATGCTGGGGATCGCGGCGGTCTTGGCGAACGACGCAGGGGGATTGAAAACGCGATGCTCCTGCATCACCGACTCGATGGCGGACATGGGTTGTCTCCTGTTTGACTTTGACTGCTTTCGGTGCAAGGTACGCTCGACGCCTTACTTAAACCTGACGGTTCAGGCAAGCATCCCACTTGCAACGATGCTGCGTCGCAACAGACCGGTGGGGCCTGATTCGGGAGACGCTGGGGCACAAGTGCAGTCGGCTCTACTAAGTTAGCACAGCTATAATGCGGCGGACCCTATACCTGAACGTCGCGCACGCCCTTTCTGGCGCGCCCTTTCTCCGGCGTCAGTGTTTCCGTCGTCTCCACGTCGCACCCCTTCCTGCCGGACACCCCTTGCCCATCCACGCCTTTTTCCTGATCGCCGCCATGGCCCTGGTTGGCAGCAACGTAGGCCTGGGCAAATCCATCATCGCGGAAGTACCGGTACTGCTGTTCGCGCTGCTGCGCTTCCTGATCGCGATCGTCTGCCTTTCCCCGTGGTATCGGCCAGCGCGGATGCGCCAGGTCTCGCGCGGCGAATGGATCAACCTGTTCCTGATGGCGTTCTTCGGCACGTTCATGTTCACGTTGCTGATGCTGGGCGGCGTGCGACTGACCAGCGCGATGGCCGCCGGGGTAATCACCAGCACGATTCCGGCCACGGTGGCCATCCTGTCATGGCTCTGGCTGCGCGAGCGGCTGTCGCGGCGGACGGTGTTCTCGGTGCTGCTGGCCGTGGCGGGTATCGCGGTGCTCAATATCGCGCGCGGCAGCGGTCATGATGCCGCGACCAGCAGCGGCGGCGGCGCGCTGATCGGCAATCTGATGATCCTTGGCGCAGTGGTATGCGAGTCGATTTACGTAATTCTGTCGCGCCGCCTCTCCCAGACCCTGGCCGCAATTGAAATCTGCGCCTACACGCATCTGATCGGCGGCGCGCTGATGCTGCCGCTGGGCCTGGTGCCGCTGTTGACGTTCGACTTCGGCAGCGTGAGCGGCACCACCTGGGCGATGCTGCTCTGGTACGCGCTGTCGGCCAGCGTGTTCTCGTTCTGGCTCTGGATGAAGGGCGTCCGCCATGTTCCGGCACAACTGGCCGGTGTGTTCACGTCGGTGCTGCCGGTGGCCGCGGCCCTCTACGGCATCGTGGTGCTCGGCGAGCGTCCAAGCTGGGCGCACGGCGTCGCGCTGGCCTGCGTGCTCGCAGGCATCGTGCTGGCAAGCTGGCCCGGACCGATCGCGCGCCGGGCGTTCGGAGGCGACCCGGGCCGGTGACGTTCGGTTACCGAATCGCGGAGCGAGGTGTCAAATGTGCACGGTACAATCAGACCACATCCTGATTGTCTTGCTTCATTTACATTCAATTCCATGGCCCACACCCCGCTTCGCCCGATTCCCCGCATCATCTTCGCCTCGCGCTGGCTGCAACTGCCGCTCTATCTCGGCCTGATCATCGCGCAAGGCGTCTACGTCTATCACTTCCTGGTCGAAGTCTGGCACCTGCTGGCGCACGTCACGACCTTCGACGAGACCAAGATCATGCTCGTGGTGCTGGGCCTGATCGACGTGGTGATGATCTCGAACCTGCTGATCATGGTCATCGTGGGCGGATATGAAACCTTCGTGTCGCGCCTGGGCATCGACAACCACCCCGACGAGCCCGAGTGGCTGGATCACGTCAATGCCGGCGTGCTCAAGGTCAAGCTGTCGATGGCGCTGATCGGCATTTCGTCGATCCACCTGCTCAAGACCTTCATCGACGCCGACCAGCGCAGCGAACATACGATCATGTGGCAGGTCATCATCCACGTGGCATTCCTGCTCTCGGCCGTGGCAATGGCCTGGGTGGACCGCATGGTCACGCATCCGCACCCGGCCGCCGGACACGGCGCGTCCGGCGGTGCGGCAGAAGCGACACACTGACCGCCGCGCGGAGACGGCTGCCCGCCACCCGGG
Organism: Cupriavidus sp. HMR-1; assembly: GCF_000319775.1. Lineage (NCBI taxonomy): Bacteria > Pseudomonadati > Pseudomonadota > Betaproteobacteria > Burkholderiales > Burkholderiaceae > Cupriavidus > Cupriavidus sp. HMR-1. The sequence continues at coordinate 22,349 of NZ_ANKP01000031.1, read as the reverse complement.
TGACGCCTGCGCCCATCCCGCCACCAAACCTCGTGTCGACGGCTGTATGCAAAGCGGCAGTCGTCGCCGCGACGGTGTATGATTCCGGGCTGTGTTTCACCGCTGCCCATCCCCCACAAAATGACAGTCATCAAGCAAGAAGACCTCATCCAGAGCGTCGCCGATTCCCTGCAGTACATCAGCTACTACCATCCGATGGACTACATCACCAGCCTGGGCCGCGCCTATGAGCTGGAAAAGAGTCCGGCCGCCAAGGATGCGATCGCGCAGATCCTGACCAACAGCCGCATGTGCGCCGAAGGCAAGCGCCCGCTGTGCCAGGACACCGGCATCGTGACGGTCTTCCTGAAGGTGGGCATGAACGTGCGCTGGGATGGCGCCACGATGAGCCTGGAAGACATGGTCAACGAAGGCGTGCGCCGCGCGTACAACGACGTGGACAACAAGCTGCGCGCCAGCGTGCTGGCCGATCCGGCCGGCAAGCGCACCAATACCAAGGACAACACCCCGGCGGTGATCAACATGTCGATCGTTCCGGGCGATACGGTGGACGTGATCGTCGCGGCCAAGGGCGGCGGTTCCGAAGCCAAGTCGAAGTTCGTGATGCTCAACCCGTCTGACTCGATCGTCGACTGGGTGCTCAAGACTGTGCCGACCATGGGCGCCGGCTGGTGCCCGCCGGGCATGCTGGGCATCGGCATTGGCGGCACGGCTGAAAAGGCCATGCTGCTGGCCAAGGAAGCCCTGATGGAGCCGATCGACATTCAGGACCTGCTCGCCCGCGGCCCGAGCAACCGCGCCGAAGAACTGCGCATCGAGCTGTACGAGAAGGTCAACGCACTGGGCATCGGCGCGCAGGGCCTGGGCGGCCTGGCCACCGTGCTCGACGTGAAGGTGCTGGACTACCCGACTCACGCGGCCAACCTGCCTGTGGCCATGATCCCGAACTGCGCGGCCACCCGCCACGCGCACTTCACGCTGGACGGCAGCGGCGTCGCCAAGCTGGAAGCGCCGGACCTGTCGCAATGGCCGAAGGTCGAGTGGGCACCGAACACCGAAACGTCGAAAAGCGTTGACCTGAACACGCTGACGCCGGAAGAAGTCGCCTCGTGGAAGCCCGGCCAGACGCTGCTGCTGAACGGCAAGATGCTGACCGGCCGTGATGCCGCGCACAAGCGCATCGCCGACATGCTGGCCAAGGGCGAGAAGCTGCCGATCGACTTCACGAACCGCGTGATCTACTACGTGGGCCCTGTGGATCCCGTACGTGACGAAGTGGTTGGCCCGGCTGGCCCCACCACCGCCACCCGCATGGACAAGTTCACCGAGACGATGCTGTCGCAGACCGGCCTGATCGCCATGATCGGCAAGGCCGAGCGTGGCCCCACCGCGATCGAATCGATCCAGAAGCACAAGTCGGCCTACCTGATGGCCGTGGGTGGCGCTGCCTACCTCGTGTCGAAGGCGATCCGTGGCGCCAAGGTCCTGGCCTTCGAAGACCTCGGCATGGAAGCCATCTACGAGTTCGACGTCAAGGACATGCCGGTGACGGTGGCCGTGGATAGCTCGGGCACGTCCGTCCACAAGACCGGCCCCGCCGAGTGGCAGGCCAAGATCGGCAAGATTCCGGTCGCGACGGCCTAAATCCGGCTACTTGTAGTACACCCCTCTCCCGCTGCGTGGAAGAGGGGTTGGGGGAGAAGGTGCAGTGGTTCAGATCGCGACTTGTCGTTGATGGAACAGCCCGCCCTCTCCCCTTCCCTCTTCCGCAAGCGAGAGAGGGAAGCAAACCCTCCTCGACCTTGCGCGCGTGAACCCCTCCCCCATCGGCATCTTCGATTCTGGCCTTGGCGGCCTGTCGGTCCTGCGCGAAGTGCGCGCGCTGCTGCCGCACGAGTCGCTGCTCTACTTCGCCGATTCCCGTTACGCCCCGTATGGCGAAAAGCCCGAGCATTTCGTGGAGGCCCGCACGCTACAGGTTTGCGAATGGCTCGTCGCGCAGGGCTGCAAGGCACTGGTGATCGCCTGCAATACCGCAACGATGCACGCGGTGCAGACACTGCGTGAGCGTCTTGCCGTGCCGATCATCGGCGTGGAACCGGGACTCAAACCCGCCGCCGCGGCCAGCCGCAGCAAGGTGGTGGGCGTGCTGGCCACGGCCAATACACTGAAGAGCGCCAAATTCAACCGGCTGCTGACCTCGCTCGGCAATGAGAGTCGCTTTCTCTGCGAGGCAGGCATCGGCCTGGTACCGCTGATCGAGCAAGGTGATGTGTCGAGCGACACGGTCCGCCAAACGCTGGGGACCCTGCTCTCACCCATGCTCGAGGCTGGCGCCGACACCCTCGTACTGGGCTGCACGCACTACCCGTTCTTGTCGGAAACGATTGATGACCTGGTCGACGGACGACTGGCACTGATCGACACGGGCGTGGCCATCGCACGCCAACTCGCACGCAAGCTCGCGGAGTTCGACCTGGCGGCCAGTCCCGACACGGCGCCGAGCGTGCGCTACCTGTCCACCAAGGACGCCGCCCATCTGCGCGAAATGGCCGCAGCGCTGCTTCATGTCGAGGCCAACGCAGAAACGGTCGTGATCGAACCTGCTCCAGCTACTGAATGAAGCCCAGCGGCTTGTGATGTCGCACCTCGGGCTTCACGGCGTGTTCCTGACGTAGCTGCGCCAGAAATTCCTCGGGCGTCAGCGCTTCGCCAAGCACCACGCACTGCCGTTTGACTGTCGCGAAATCGCCCGGTGTCAGGCAATCCATCCCATCGAGTTCCCGGCGAATCGCGTCGGTCATGTTCGTCGCATCGCCATCGAGCGCTTCGTCGACGAACATCGAGATCCGTTGCACCGGCTTGAGCGCCTGGAAGCGGATCTTGAACGAGAACCGACGCAGCGCGGCTTCATCGATCCGATCGAACAGATTGGTGGTGCAAATGAAGATGCCGTTGAAGCGTTCCATTCCCTGCAGCATCTCGTTGACTTCGGACACCTCGTAATTGCGCACCGCTTGCTGGCGGCTTTGCATGAAGCTGTCAGCTTCGTCCAGAAGCAGCACCGCCCCGTCCTCCTCCGCGCGCGCGAACATGGCCGCGATCTGCTGCTCGGTCTCGCCCACATACTTGCTCATCAGGTCGGAGGCGCGGCGAATCATAAGCGGCAGATCGAGCTCGGCGGCGATGTGCTCGGCCAACGCGGTCTTGCCCGTGCCCGGTGGCCCATAGAAGCAGAGCGTGCCGCGCTTGCGCGCGCCGAGGGCCTGCACGATCTTGTTCACCGCATAGCGCGTTTCCAGATTCAGATTATCCAGGCGATAGTGCGTCACCACGGGACGTGCCTCCGCTTCGGGCTGCAATCCCATGGCGCGATCCGCGTGTTCAAGTTGCCGCAGGATCAGCGCTTCCACGGGTTCCTCGACATCGGGCCGCGCCAGCTCCACGAACCGCGCGGCTGACTGTACCTGCGCCGGTGTCAGCGTCTTGCGGGCTGCCAGCGTAGCGATGAAGGCATCACTGACGGCCAGACCGCCCAGGTGCTTGCGGATAATGTTCTCGCGCACCAGCGGCGGCGGGATCTTCAGCTCCAGGTGGAACTGGAAGCGGCGCAGGTACGCCGGATCGATCTGGCGGATCGAATTCGAGATCCAGATCACCGGCACCGGATTCTGTTCCAGCGTCTGGTTGACCCACGCTTTGCCGTTGACCGAACCGCGCGTGTCTTCCTGGCCGAACAGACTCATCAACTCGCGCGCGCTGCCCGGGAATACGTCCTCCACCTCGTCGAACAGCAGGGCCGTGCGCGGCCGCCCGCGCAGAAAGGCCTGCGAGACTTGCAGCGACCGATACCGATCCTTGCCCGAAAGACTGTTGCCGTCTCGATCGAAGCAGTCGACCTCATAAAGTTCGCACTCGGCCTCTCGCGCGATCAGTCGCGCGAACTCGGTCTTGCCTGTGCCGGGCGGGCCATAGATCAGAACATTGACGCCGGTGGCATTCTGTCGCGTGGCATTGGCCATCAGTGCCGTGAGGTAACGGGCGTCGGCTTCCACATGCGGATAGTCGCTCGTCCCCAGCGTCGGCGGTGCGGCTGGCCGCGTGAACACGGCCATCATATCCGCCTCGCTGGCGTAGTTGCCGAGCAGGACGTGCAACAGACGATCGGACAGGCGCATCAAGTCGCCCAGATCGGTCACGCTGTTTTCCGGCAGGGGTTGCTCGATCAGATTGAGGGTTTCGAGCCGTGAACCCGGGCGCAGCGAGACGGCAATATCGCCGGGGCTGGCACCAGTCAGGCCCGCCAGGATCTGAAATGCTTCCTGGCTGTGAGCAACCTTGCAGTCGACCATGACCGCGCGAAGATCGCGCTTGTACTTCGCCAGCGCCGCGAACAGCAGCAACTTGCGCTCATGCTCGGGCAGGTTGAGCACGTGGCTGAGCATGTCGATATTGCGCACCAGCAGCACGCGTTCGCCATCGAGCCTCGCCGTAATGGCGGCAGACGAGGCCGCGAACACGGCAAACATGTCCTTGGCGTGGTATTTGACGTACTCGTCGAGGTAGTAAAACAGCGCACTTTCATCGAAGGCGCTGTTCCATTGGCCATGGCGATCGAGAAACTCTTCCGGGGAAAGCCGCGCGGCCCCCTTCCACGCTGGCATGTCGGCACAGCGCGCCGACAGAAACCGCTGCACGCGCAGCACCACGCCGTAGGGCCAGACCATTTCCTGCGCGCTGACGGTAAGCACGTCATTGATATTGCTGCGCAGATTGAAGCGGGGACCAAGCGCGCAGACCACGCGCAGCGCGAACTGCGCGCACATCCAGTCCAGCGGCGACGTCCCCGCGACGCCGGACGAGGCGCGCAACAGCGTGGTGCGGTCGTCCATCATGCGGTCGTCATCAGCAAAACGGGTAAAGTCCATTGCCAGTTCCCTTCGCACGGGGCGTTCGGCGTCCGGACCGCGGGGAACGCGCTGCACCTGTGCCGTGTCTGCCGCTAATGGCTGTAGTTGTTAATCCTAGCGCGGTTTTGCGGGTGTGGAGCATCGGCGAGACGTTGCGTTACGCGAGCTGGCCCACGTAACGCACCCGCAACCCCGGAGTACCCATTGATGCGGCGCGCATCCGAGGATGGAAAGAATCCCGATCACGCATTGCACAATGCGCAACAAATAAGAATCATTATCGTTTATACTGTCACCCTGATACGCTACCCAAGAGTGGCGCTCCCCCGGGAACCGGTTTCTTCGAGGTATCTATTTCTGGAGCGTTATCATCATGGAACTGCTATTGAGCCTGCTGGTCGGATGTGGCATCTCGCTGATCCTGTTCTACCGCAAGTGATTGCGCCATCTGGCGTGCACCTGTCGTTCTTCACATGTTCGATCAACGTTTCTTCAAGATCACCATCGCGGTCCTGCTGTTCCATGCAGGGCTGCTGTATTTGATCCAGAGCGGGCTGGCTCGCAAGATGACGGAAGCTGTCATCGCCCCCGAGATCATTGCCCGCATCATCCCGATGGAACCTCCGCAGCAGCCGCCGGCGCCAGAGCCGCCCAAGCAGCAGCCGCAAACACCGCCCAAGCAGGTCAAGGTCGTGACACCACGCCCGACGCCGCCCAAGCCGCAACCCACGCCTACGCCCGTGGCATCGCTACCGCCTTCGCCTACCGCGATCGAAGCGCCGCCCGCTCCGCCTGCGCCACCAGCGCCCGCTCCGGAGCCCGCCGCGCCTGCCGCCCCGGCGAATGCCGCACCGCGTGCAGTAGGTATCGGCGAGATCGCATGTTCGCCGCCGCAGGTCACGTATCCGTCGCAGTCGCGCCGGATGGGCGAAACCGGCAAGACCGTGGTGCGTTTGACCACGGACGAGACCGGACGTGTGGTAAAGACGGCCATCGTCACGTCGAGCGGATCGACACGCCTGGATACGGCGGCGGTCAATGCGGTGCAGGCGATGCGTTGCAAGCCCTATATGGATAATGGTCGCGCCGTGGCGGTAACCGCTCAGCAGCCGATCAATTTCGAACTGAACTGATTCCCCGGAATCTTTCCGACACTTCCTTACACTGACCCTTTTCAGGAACCACCATGCAGGACCTCGGACTTTCCCACCTCTGGTCGCAAGGCGATTTCGTCATGCGCGCGACCGCCATCATTCTGCTGATCATGTCGCTGCTGTCGTGGATCGTGATCCTCACCAAGGCGTGGGATCTGATTCGCCTCAAGAAGATGGCGCACGGCGCGGAAAAGCGCTTCTGGCATTCCGACGATTTCGACCACGCGCTCGACACGCTCGGCGCCAACGATGCCAACCCGTTCCGTATGCTGGCCGTCACCGGCCGCGAGGCGGCCCAGCATCACCGCGCCAGCCAGCCGCAATTGCATGACGCACTCGACATCTCGGACTGGCTGACCCGTTCGCTCAAGAGCGCGATCGACGAAGCCGTGGCGCGGATGCAGTCAGGTCTGGCCATTCTGGCTTCGGTGGGTTCGACGGCCCCGTTCGTTGGCCTGTTCGGCACCGTGTGGGGCATCTATCACGCACTGATCGGCATCGGCGCCTCCGGCGTGCCGACCATCGACAAGGTTGCCGGCCCGGTGGGCGAAGCACTGATCATGACCGCCTTCGGCCTGGCCGTGGCGATCCCGGCCGTGCTCGGCTATAACGCGCTGAGCCGTGGCAACAAGGGCGTCATCAGCAAACTGAACCGCTTCGCGCACGACCTGCACGCCTATTTCGTGACCGGCGCCCGTGTGCGCCCGACTACTGGTGGCGTCCGCGCCGATGACGCGTCGGTCCGCCTGGCCGTCAAGAACTAAGTCTGCCCGGCAGACGCAGGAAGGAAAGCATCATGGCATTCGGCACGCTCGACGGAGATGATGACGAGGTGATGAGCGAGATCAACATGACGCCACTGGTCGACGTCATGCTGGTGCTGCTGATCATCTTCATCATCACAATTCCCGTCATCAATCACGCGGTGAAGATCGACCTGCCGCGCGCGACCAACCAGCCCAACGACTCCAAGCCGCAGAGCATCAATGTCTCGATCGATGCCCAAGGCAAGGTGTTCTGGAACCAGCAGGAAGTTGACGAGGCCACACTGGATCAGCGCATTGCAGAAGCCGCCTTGCAGCAGCCGCAACCGGAGTTGCATCTGCGCGCGGACCGCGAAGTGCGCTACGAGCGCGTCGCCCAGGTCATGGCCGCGGCGCAGCACGGTGGACTCGGCAAGATCGGGTTCATCACCGAACCGAAGCACTAGGCCGGTCGCGCAACTGCGTCATCGCAACAAGGGCACCCCGAGGGGTGCCCTTGTTTTTTAGTGATCGGCGCCTTATCTGCTCAAGAGCCGTGTTCGAAGACTGATGTGGGTGTAACGAATTGCGATCTCACTTGTAATGATAACAATTCTCATTTATGATTCTCTCCATCGTCACCGACACCTATTGAATACTTCGTACGGAGAAGACCATGAGCACCCTGAGCCTGCCGATGTCGCAACCGCGTGAAGTCACGCGCCGCCGTCTGTCACTGCGCCGCGTGGAGGTTGTCCAGCAGGACAGGCGCGAGACATCGACGGCCTCGTCAGCAATCGAATCGGTCAAATCGGCGGTCGCCGCCCTGCCCGCTCGCCTCGAAGCACTGATGCGCCATGACGCGCCGGCCGACGGTAGTACCGCGCAACCCGTACCGCTGGAAGCCATCATGCACGGTGCGACGACGCTGCCGATCCTGCACAACGGGAACGTCTATACGCTGCGTGTCACGCGCTACGGGAAACTGATCCTGACCAAGTGATCTGATCAGGTGGCCCGGACCGAAAGGTCGGGCATGCAAAGACTTTTGTGGGGACCGCCCTGTACCGGGGCGTTGGGCAGTAGCCAGTCGATTGGATTCCCGGCATAGCAAGCAACTCCAAACCCCTTGCCGCGCCGACCACGCCAGCCATGCCGCTTTTTTATACCGCCCCGCGGACGTTGCGTTCGCGGGGCTTTTTGCTTTGGGCGCTCAGAGGCCCAGCGAAGCAATACCAGCGCGTGCGATCTGTGCGTCTTCGGTCGACTTCACGCCCGACACACCAACTGCGCCCACCACCTGGCCATTGGCGACGATGGGCACACCGCCCTCCAGCATGCCGTTCAGTACCGGGGCAGTCATGAACGAGTAGCGGCCATTGTTGATCATGTCTTCGTAGATCTTGGATTCACGACGACCCAGCGACGCGGTGCGCGCCTTCTCCGTGGCGATGTAGGCCGAGATCGGCGCTACGCCATCCAGACGCTGCATTGCCAGCGGATGACCACCGTCATCGACGACCACAATCGTGACGGCCCAGTTGTTGGCCAGGGCTTCGGCCTCGGCAGCGGCCATCACCTTCTTCACGTCATCTGCCGTCAGTACGGTTTTTTGCTGCATTACCTCTCTCCATCGATTCATGTCAGGGATGAGGCGCAAGTATATCGCTCCCCGGGGCGGGCCGATGCATTCCACGACAGCGGCAAAATGTGAAAGACCTTCACCCGACGCACGACTTGACGCGTTGTCACGCACGCAAGACACCCGGCAACCCCGGAGGCACCGGAGAGCACGCCTGCCAGTGACCGCCAGAAATGAAAGAAGCCCCAGTCAGGGGCTTCTTTCTCGGATGACATCCTGCCGGTCAATCAGTCATGCCAGCGGCCATGACCGTGGCCGCGACCATGCCAGCCCGGGCCGTAGTAGTAGCGAGGCCCACCGCGGTAGTAACCGTAGCCACCATAGTAGACCGGAGCCGGCCGCACCACGACGGGAGGAGGACCATAGTAGGCGGGTCCAGGCGCGACCATCACCGGCGGCGGTGCATAGTAGACCGGCGCTGGCGGGTAATAGGCCGGAGCACCAATCACCACGCCCGGCACGCCGATCGCCACGCCAACGCTCACATGTGCCATTGCAGCGCCCGACATCAGCGCGGCGGTCACACCGAATGCTGCGAACAACCAACGTTTCATGATCGTGCCTCTTGGAATTTGGGTTCTGATAACCGAATTGTAGAGGCTCACGCTTTTTCAGGTGAAACGGCGGGCGCTACATTGTTACCACCGGTAACAGGCACATCACTTCTGTCGCAAGTTGAACAGCTTGCGTCCGGCAGGCTAAGCCACCACAATACCGGGCTTGCCGTGCGGCCGTGGAGAAATTGGTAGACTCAGCAGACTTAAAATCTGCCGCCTTCCGGGCTTACGGGTTCGAGTCCCGTCGGCCGCACCAGGCTCTCCTCAGACCAGCAGCGCGCAAAGCGCAGCACCAACGACCATCAGGAAGAGGAAGAGGACGCCCGCCAAGGCCAGTGGCTTGCGGCCGGCGCGAAGCAGATCGCCGATGCGGGTGTGCAGGCCGATGGCAAGCATGGCGCAAGCCAGCATCCAGTTATCGAAGCCAATCAGGACAGGCTTCCAGTCCGCCGGCACCATCTGGGCTGAATTCAGCGCCATTACAGCGACGAAACCCAACGCGAACCAAGGTACCGACCGGAGCAGCCCACGCAGGTTGCGCGAGCCACCGGACTCCTGCGACCAGCTCGTGCGGGGCCACAGCGCCATGACCAGCAGCAGCGGGCCCAGTGCGAGCACGCGTACCATTTTCGCGACCACCGCCGCATCGGCCGCACCATCGCTGACCATCTTTCCCGAGGCAATCACCTGGGCCACTTCATGCAGCGTGGCGCCGGTAAAGATGCCAAAGCTCCGTTCGCTGATGGCAAGGTGCCAGTGTAGCGTGGCGAGTTCGTAGAGCCAGGGGTAAAGCAACATCCCCACCGTTCCGAAAAGCACCACCGTGGCGACCGCCACAGCCGTTTGCCGGTCATCGGTACGCACGACCGACGACACCGCAATCGCCGCCGCCGCTCCGCAAACTGCACTACCGGCGCTGACCAGGATGGCTTCGCGACGGCTCAACCCGAAGATCGACGATCCGACCCACGTGCCGAAGAGCAGCGTGGCGACGAGCATCGTCAGCGGCACCACCACCCCACCGACGCCAAGCGCCGCAATTGCGCCAAATGTCAGGCGAAGGCCGTACAGGGCGACACCGAGACGCAACAGATGATGGCGCGCGAACTGCATCCCGGGGGCAAGCGGCGCAAGCCAGTGTTTCGGCATCGTATTGGCAGCCACCATGCCTGCGCCCATCGACAGGGTCAGGGCAGAAAGGCCGTAATGGGCAATCGCGGGGTGATCGGCGAGGACCATGGAGATCCACGCGATGGCGCCAAGCGGAAAGAGCGTAATTAGCCTCATGCGCCAGAGCGCCAGCGCCGACTGCGGAGTCGAGGAAATCGCGGGTGTAGCAGGCGTGGAAGACATGGCGGCAACTGGTTCTCGTCGGATGCCATGCAGGGTATCGACGTACATCTAACCCGTAAAACGGGTAATATCGGTAGTCGTAACCCTAAATATCGATAAATCATGGATCAGCGCCCGCTACGCCTTACCTTGCGCCAGCTGCAGGTGTTCGTGGCAGTGGCCCAGCACGGCAGCACGATCGCGGCGGCCGACGCCCTTGCGATGTCGCAATCGGCCGTCAGCGCATCGCTGGCCGAGCTCGAGCGAGCACTGAACGGGGCGCTATTCGACCGGGTGGCCAGACGCCTTGCGATCAATGAGGCGGGACGGCAGTTCTTTCCCCGCGCACTATCGCTACTCGATCAGGCGCAGGAACTGGAGCGCTTCGCCTCGGAAGGCGGCGTCCAACTGCGCATCGCCGCCAGCAACACCATCGGCAGCTATCTCCTTCCTGCCTTGCTGGCGGGCTTCCGCAATGCCCAGACTGGCCCATGCGCACTCGACCTCCGCATCGGCAACACCCAGGATGTGTTGCAGTCACTGATGAAGTTCGAGGCCGACATCGGCCTGATAGAGGGTACGAGCCATGAGCGCGATCTGCGCAGCGTGCATTGGTGCGATGACGAGATGGTGGTGGTCGTTGGGCCTACGCATCCGTTGGCCCTCGCGGGCGAGCAATCGCCGCAGTTTCACGACATGCTGCGCGACGCAGACTGGATCGTGCGAGAACCAGGCTCCGGCACGCGTGAAATTATCGAAGCCCGCCTGGTACCCGAACTGGGCGCGCTGCGATTTGCACTGGAACTCGGCAATGCGGAAGCCATCAAGCGCGCCGTCATGAGCGGATTCGGCGTCAGCTGCCTGTCGTTGCACGTCGTACGCGACGAAATCGAGCGTGGGCTACTCGTCGCGCTACGAAGCGACCTGCCCCGCGTGATCCGCCCGCTCCAGTTGGTCGTCCACCAGGACAAGTTTCCCACCCAGGGGCTGCTTGCGTTTACCGAGTACCTGCGAGGCGTGGCGCCGAGTCTCGGCGCCTGACAGCGCTATACGGCAACCGGTCAGGCAGGTTGCGGATCGCCCTGTCCGTCTTCGCGCGCGGTGTAGCGGTCGAGCAGGTGAAACAGCACGGGATTGAGCACAATCGACAGCAATGCACCCGCAAGGATCAGCGCCTGCCCCCGCTCTGGCAGGATGTCCAGATAGACACCGAGGCTGGCCAGAATGAAGGAGAACTCGCCGATCTGTGCGAGGCTCACGGCAATCGTCAGACCGGTCCGGTTATTCAGGCCAAAGGCCCTCACGATGCCGAGCGCGGCGAGCGACTTCCCAACGACGATAATCAGGAGCGTCGCCAGCACACCCCAAGGGTCGTTGACTAGCACCATGGGGTCGAACAGCATGCCCACCGAGACAAAGAACAGCACCGAGAAGGCATCGCGCAGCGGCAGTGATTCCTCTGCCGCGCGATGGCTGAACTCCGATTCGGCCAGCACCATGCCCGCGAAGAAGGCGCCGAGGGCAAACGACACGCCGAACAACGCATAGGCGCCGAAGGCCACACCCAGCGCAGTGGCCAGCACCCCAAGGCGGAACAACTCGCGACTACCGGTCCAGACAATGCGCTCAAGCATCCACGGGATGAAGCGCCGGCCAATCACCAGCATCACCGCGACGAACGCGGCCACCTTGCCAAGCGTGGAGAGGACCTCGATCAGTACCTCCATCGTGGTCGGCGCTGTCGCATTGGCATCACCGCCGCCAAGCAAGCGCGCCATGGCCGGCAGCAACACCAGCGTCAACACCATCGCCAGATCTTCGACGATCAGCCAGCCCACAGCAATGCGGCCTTGTGGCGACTCGATCAGATCGCGCTCTTGCAGCGCGCGCAGCAGCACCACGGTACTGGCCACCGAGAGTGCCAGTCCGTACACGAGCCCTTGCCCCCAGGACCAGTCGAACCCCCAGGCCACCAACATGCTGAGGGCCGTGGCAATGCTGATCTGGACGATCGCCCCCGGGATGGCGATTCGCTTCACGGCCATCAGATCCTTGACCGAGAAATGCAGCCCGACGCCGAACATCAGCAAGATCACGCCTAGCTCCGCGAGTTCCGGCGCCAGCGTCTGATCCGCCGTGTAGCCAGGCGTGTGCGGCCCCACGACGATGCCCGCGCAAAGATAGCCGATCAGCGGTGGTAGCCTGAACTTGTTGGCAATCGCACCCAGAATGAACGCCAGCACGATACCGCCGACGATTGTGCTGATGAGCGGGGTGGCGTGATGCATGCGTCTGGGGTTCCTTTATGGTTGTCTCGATGTTCTGGGGACCACCCGCCCCTCGTGGCCGCCCCTACGGGCATCGCACGACGAGATCATGCCCCCGCGAAGGGCACAAGGAAGAGACGGATAGTACGGGAAGAGCAGACCGCGACGCGCGGGCGCCAATTGCGGCGCAACGCTCCACGGCAAGGAGAGTGCATCGGAATACAACTACGCGAGGTGGATTGCCACGCCAAGCGTCGTCCCGAATGCGGTACGGCATGACGTAATGTAACACGCGCACCACGCAGGCAAATGTGAGAGCAGTCGCAAAAAATCCGCGATGTCCCAAAGAAGCTGAAGTAGGTAAAGCTCGAAAAGCAAAACGGCGCCACATCGGGCGCCGTTTTGCTTGAGACTGGAGGCGGAGGTCGGAATCGAACCGGCGTACACGGCTTTGCAGGCCGCTGCATAACCACTCTGCCACCCCGCCAGGTGACGATGCTGGATTGTATCCGCATTCGTTGCGACCGTCGTCACCGACATAGCCACAACCCGGAGGCAATCCCGAGAAAGAAAAAGGGAAGCGCTGCTTCCCTTTGGGATTGGAGCGGGAGACGAGTCTCGAACTCGCGACCTCAACCTTGGCAAGGTTGCGCTCTACCAACTGAGCTACTCCCGCGTACAACTTTTACTGCTGTGGCAGCTTTGCTGCCGTTCCGATGACTTGCACATGCTTCATCATGCCACCGGATGCCATTAACCTGGAGCGGGAGACGAGTCTCGAACTCGCGACCTCAACCTTGGCAAGGTTGCGCTCTACCAACTGAGCTACTCCCGCAGGGCCCTGCATCTTACCGAAAAGCAGACTATCGCGCAACTTCTTTTAAACGCGCAGCTTTATGCTGCCATTTCGCGCTATGTACCGCTTATCTTGCTGCTTTCGTTTGCGTCGTCAGCAGCGAGAACGAGATTATTGCAAAGGACGATCCGGCTCGTCAACAACTTTTTGCAGCAAATCTCACTTTTGTGTCCGAGCCCCGCTGATGACCTCGCTGCGCTCGCGAATCTGCGGCCAGGCGAGCTTCATGTAATAGAACATCGACCACAACGTGAGCACGGCTGCCAGGTAGATCATCCAGCCGCCAAGCAGCGATGCGTCCACACCGAACAGAGCGTCGTTGAATAACAGCAACGGGATCGCGATCATCTGCACCGTGGTCTTGAGCTTGCCAAGGAAATTCACCGCCACGCTCTTCGAAGCCCCGATCTGGGCCATCCATTCGCGCAGTGCCGAAATCGTGATCTCACGCCCGATGATGACCAGCGCGATCAGGTCGGCCACCCGCCCCAGCGCGAGCAACGACAGCAATGCGGCTGTCACCATGAGCTTGTCGGCCACCGGATCGAGGAACGCGCCGAAGGCCGAGGTCTGATTCCAGCGCCGCGCCAGAAAACCATCGAGCCAGTCCGTCACTGCCGCGATGACGAAGAACGATGCCGCGGTGACGTTCTTGGTGTGCATCGGCAACCAGGCCTCGGGCAGGTAATAAACCCCGACGACCAGCGGGATCATGGCCACGCGAAGCCAGGTCAGCAGAATGGGAATGTTAAGTGGCATGGGCGGTGCTAGGGCAGTGTGTTCCCGGGCAGACAAGGCTGGATTGCGATGTCGATTGCCGCGATTGTCGCCGATTTCGGACCCGACACGTAGTTTCGGGCCGAAAACCGCCCAATTCATGGGCGCGCGAGGCTCAGTGCAACTGTCGGTAGATCTCCTCGGCCAGGGTGCGCGAAATGCCTTCAACGCTGGCCAGTTCGTCGATGCTGGCCGCCATCACGCCCCGCAAACCTCCGAAGCGTGTCAACAGCTTCTGCCGGCGGCGCGCCCCCACACCTTCGATTTCCTCGAGCCGCGAAGTGGTACGCGCCTTGGCCCGGCGCGCGCGCATACCCGTAATCGCGAACCGGTGCGCCTCGTCCCGGATCTGCGCGACCAGCATCAGCGCCGCGCTGCCTTGCCCCAGTTCCAGCGACGGCCGGCCGTCGGCAAACACCAGCGTCTCGAGACCTACCTTGCGTCCTTCGCCCTTGGCCACGCCAACCAGCAGGCCAATATCGAGACCGAGTTCCTCGAACACCTGCCGCGCGACCTCGACCTGCCCTTTGCCACCGTCGATCAGCACCACGCGGGGCATACGGGGCACGCCGTCGCCGCCATCGCCAGCCGGATCGCCACCCGCCTCCTGCAACTGCTCGACGAGCTTCTGGTACCGGCGCGTCAACACCTGGCGCATCGCAGCGTAATCATCGCCCGGCGTGATATCGGCGATGTTGTAGCGTCGGTACTCGCTGTTCTGCATCTCGTGATGATGGAACACTACGCACGATGCCTGCGTGGCCTCGCCAGCGGTGTGACTGATATCGAAACACTCGATGCGCAATGTCGCCAGATCCTCCAGGTCGAGGCCAATGGTTTCGGCCAGCGCGCGCGTGCGCGCCTCCTGGCTGCCCTGCTCTGCCAGCCGACGAGCCAGCGCCAAGCCCGCACCCTGCGCGGCCATCTCCAGCCATGTCTTGCGCTGGCCCTGAGGCTGGCGCACCAGCGTGATCTTCCGGCCCGCCTGCATCGACAGCGCCTCGACCAAGGCGGAATCGGCCGGTCGATGACTCACCACCACGATGGGCGGCGGTGCCTGATCCAGATAGTGCTGCACCATGAAAGCGGACAGCACGCGAGCGGCGATGCGGTCGATGGGCAACTGATCCGTATCGGCAGCCGCTCCTTCATGCGCGCTACCGTCTGCCTCGTCTCCCTCCTCCACGATCATCGCCGCCTCGTCGACGTGGGCCGGGAAGTACGCCTTGTCGCCGAGATGACGACCACCGCGCACCATTGCCAGGTTCACGCAGGCACGCCCACCCTGCACCGCCACGGCCAGGATGTCGATGTCGCGCGCCTGGCCGACTTCCTCCACGGCCTGCCGCTTGAGCACGGTCGACAGCGCGGCGATCTGGTCCCGAACCGCCGCAGCCTGCTCGAACTCCAGTTGCACCGCATGGGCTTCCATCTTGGATTGCAGACCCTCAAGCACCTCGGTCTCTCGCCCCTGCAGGAAGCGCGCCGCGTTCGACACGTCCCGCGCGTAGTCATCCTCGCTGATCGCGCCGACGCACGGCCCGGTGCAGCGGTGGATCTGATGCAGCAGGCACGGCCGCGTGCGATTGTTGAAAACCGTGTCCTCGCAGGTTCGCAACTGAAAGACCTTCTGCAGGATCTGCATGCTCTCGCGCACGGCGTGCGCGCTCGGGAACGGCCCGAAATACTGGTGCTTGCGATCGGTGGCGCCACGGTAGTACGCCATGCGCGGGAACTTGTGCCCGGTCAGTTTGAGGAATGGATAGGACTTGTCGTCGCGAAACAGAATGTTGTAACGCGGCGCCAGGGCCTTGATGAGGTTGTTCTCAAGCAGCAGCGCCTCCGCCTCCGTCCGCACCACCGTGGTGTCGATGCGGGCGATCTTGGCGACCATCATCGCAATGCGCGGCGACAACTGCGTCTTGTTGAAATAGCTCGAGACCCGCTTCTTCAGGTCGCGCGCCTTGCCGACATAGAGGATGTTGCCGTCGGCATCGAAGTAGCGATAGACACCAGGCAACCCCGGCATACGCGCCAGGATCGGGCGCGGGTCGAACGCCGGCGCGCCGGACGATTCCGGGGCATCGGATTCCGGGGGCATTGTCTCGGTGGGAAGGACGGGTTCCTGCTCGGGCATCGGGGACGGAAAGTGTGTGACGTAACGCGCCAACGTGGGGCGCTCGCTCTAGAATCGCAAGTTTAGAGCAATTCTCCCGCCGGACTTTCCGCAGGCGGGCACCGTCATCGTCATGCCAATCCGTTCCTGGGACATCTTTTGCACCGTCATCGACAACTTCGGCGACATCGGCGTCTGCTGGCGACTGGCGCGCCAACTGGCGCAGGAGCACGGTCATGCGGTGCGACTGTGGGTCGATGACCTGACCAGCTTTTCCCGACTGGCACCCGAGATTGATGTGACGGCCACCCGCCAGCGGCTGGCCGGCGTGGACGTGCACACCTGGGATCCAAAGCCGGAGGCACCGTTCGAGCCCGTCACGCCACACGACGTGGTGATCGAGGCCTTTGCCTGCCATCTGCCCGAGCCGTTGCAGGCCGCCATGGCCGCGGTCGATCGCAAACCCGTCTGGATCAATCTTGAATACCTGAGCGCCGAGGCCTGGGTGAGCGAACATCATGCGATGGCCTCGCCCCACTCCCGGCTGCCACTGACCAAGTACTTCTTCTTCCCGGGATTTGCACACGGCACCGGGGGCCTCTTGCGCGAATCCATGCTCGGCGCATCACGCGCGGCATTCCTGGACAGCCCGGCCGCGCAAGCCACGCTTTGGCACCGATTGGGCGTGCAGCCGATCGCAGGCGCCCTGCGGACGAGCCTGTTCGCTTATACGAACCCGGCCTTACCTGCGCTACTCGAACAATGGCGCGACGGCACGACGCCAGTCCAATGCCTTGTGCCACAAGGATTGGCCGCCACGCAGGCGAGCGGGTGGCTCGGCGCGCCGCTACAGCCGGGTGAATCGCACCAGCGCGGCAATCTGACCATGCAATGCATCCCGTTCGTGCGCCAGGAACACTACGATGAACTGCTGTGGGCCTGCGACATCAACTTCGTGCGTGGCGAGGATTCATGCGTGCGGGCGCACTGGGCCGCCAAGCCAATGATCTGGCACATCTACTCCCAGGATGACCACGCGCACCGCGAGAAGCTCGACGCCTGGCTCGGCCGGTTCTCACGCTCCGGCGTGGTGCCCGAGGCTTCCGCCGCGCTGGCGAATTTCACGCACGCGTGGAATGGCTACGGCCATGCACCGGATTGGGCGGCGTTACAGGCACAATTACCCGCCCTCACTTCCGGTATGGACCGCTGGCAGCGGCAGTTGCAGCACTTGGGAGATCTGGCGGCGAATCTCGTGGCCTTCTGCGAAAATCGGGTAAAATAGCCGGTTGATTTTTATGGCGAGCCAAGTTCAAAGGCCCAAGAACAGCAAACGCCGGCTGCGCCCTTCGCCATACCGATTTCCGGGCACCTACAACGATCCCGGACCATTTTTTTCAGGAAAACAGTTCAGATGAAAATCGCACAGGAACTCCGCGTCGGCAACGTGTTCATGATTGGTTCCGACCCGATGGTGGTTCAGAAGGCCGAGTACAACAAGTCAGGTCGTAACGCCGCTGTCGTCAAGATGAAGTACAAGAACCTGCTGACGGAAGCCCCGGGCGAATCCGTCTTCAAGGCCGACGACAAGTTCGAAGTCGTGGTGCTGGAGCGCCGCGAGTGCACGTACTCGTACTTCGCCGACCCGATGTACGTGTTCATGGACACCGAGTACAACCAGTACGAAGTCGAGAAGGACAGCATGGGCGACTCGCTGAACTACCTCGAAGACGGCATGGTGGTGGAAGTGGTGTTCTACAACGACAAGGCCATCTCGGTCGAAATGCCGACGACGCTGGTTCGCGAGATTATCTACACGGAACCGGCCGTCAAGGGCGACACCTCGTCGGGCAAGGTGCTCAAGGGCGCCAAGATCAACACCGGCTTCGAACTGCAAGTGCCGCTGTTCTGCAACATCGGTGACAAGATCGAAATCGACACGCGTACCGGCGAATACCGCAGCCGCGCCAACTAAGATCTCTTAGGGCATACGCAAAAAAGGGCAGCTTCGGCTGCCCTTTTTTCTTTCTACCGATCCATTCTTGCGGATTCATGTCTGGGTGGCGTAGATCCACCACCCGGCGGCCTGAGTCGCTCAAGCGATCAGATCGTGTTCCTTTAGCAGGCGCAGCGCGGCACGGTATTCGCCCTCTTGCTGCAACTTGTTCCAGTCCAGCGGCTTGCGGCGACCGAACAGCTTGCGGATGCGCCGCTGCGAGGCCTTGCCGATCGACACATCGAGTTCATTCAACAACTGGTCCGCGCGATCCGGGTGGTTGCAGATCAACACCATGTCGCAACCCGCCTCGAGCGCGGCGCGCGCGGCCTGGGTAACGGTACCGGCCACGCTCGCGCCCTCCATGCTGAGGTCGTCACTGAAAATCACGCCCTCAAAACCAAGCTGGGTGCGCAGGATGTCCTGCAGCCAGTAGCGCGAGAAGCCCGCCGGGTTCGGATCGACCTTCGGGTAGATCACGTGGGCAGGCATCACCGACGCCAGCGCCGGGCCCATCCAGTCATAAGGGCGGGCATCCTGGGACAGGATTTCATCAAGACCGCGCTCGTCCACCGGAATGGCCACATGCGAATCGGCTTCGACATAGCCATGCCCCGGGAAGTGCTTGCCGCAGTTCGCCATGCCGGCCAGCAGCAGTCCGTGCGTCAGATGGTTGGCCAGCATGGTCACCACACGAGGATCGGCATGGAACGCACGATCGCCAATGACACCACTGCGGCCATAGTCGAGGTCAAGCACCGGGGTGAAGCTCAGGTCGATGTCGCAGGCACGCAGTTCGGCCGCCAGCACGTAGCCGCAAGCCATCGCCACCTTGGTGGCAGTCAGCACGTCACGGTCCCACAGCGCCCCGAGCCGGGACATCGCCGGCAAGTGCGTGAAGCCATCGGTCTTGGCGCGCTGCACGCGGCCGCCTTCATGGTCGATGCAGATGAGCGCATCGTCACGAACTTCACGAATGGCCCGCGTCAGCGCCACGAGTTGCGCACGCGATTCGAAGTTGCGCGCAAACAGGATCACACCACCCGTCAGCGGGTGGGAAATGCGACGCGCATCCTCGGCGGTGAGTTCCTTGCCCACGACGTCGAGCACTACCGGGCCCGGCCGCTTGCCGGAGACTTTCTTGTTCATATCGAATATCGAATTCAGTTCGAAGCGGGTTCGGATTGCGGGGCCGCCAGTTGACCACCCCGCTCGGCGATCGCGAACGCGACCGCATATTCATGTTCGTCACTGACACTGACACGGACGACCAGGCCGCGTTCCCGCAACCATTCCGCCAGTTCACCAGTGCAATGCGGCGCGGGCTCGCCTGATGGCTGGTTCAGCAACTCCATCGCGCGCCACGTCATCGGCCAGCGCATCCCCAGGCCGATGGCCTTCGAGAATGCCTCCTTGGCCGCGAAACGCGTGCACAGGAATGCCAGGCCGCGTTTTTCCGAGCGTGCCTTGCGCGCAAGATAGATCTTCATCTCGCGCGGCCCGAGAATCTTCTCGACAAAGCGACCACGCGTGCGCTCCATCACGCCGCGTACGCGATCAATCTGGATGATGTCGGTGCCGACGCCGTAGATCACGCGGGCTGACCCGGAACCGGGTAACGGGTACCGAGGCGCGCCGCCACCATAATGGCCTTCATCTCGCGCACGGCGTTCTGCCACCCGGCAAACACCGCGTGAGCAACGATCGCGTGACCAATGTTGAGCTCCTTGATCCCCGGCAGCGCAGCAATCGGCTGGACGTTGGTGTAGTGCAGGCCGTGGCCGGCGTTGACGATCAGACCATGCTTCTGCCCCGCTTCCACGCCCGCCGCCACACGGCGGAACTCGACTGCCTGCTCGTCCGCGGTATGCGCATCGGCGTAGCGGCCAGTATGGATCTCGATCACCGGCGCCTTGCACGCGGCAGCGGCGGCAATCTGGTCAGGGTCAGCGTCAATGAACAGCGATACACGGATACCCGCGTCGGCCAGTTGCCGGCATGCGGCGCTGACCTGCTCGAAATGGCCCGCCACGTCGAGTCCACCTTCGGTAGTGACTTCCTCGCGCTTCTCAGGCACCAGGCAGACGTCCTGGGGCTTGATCTCGCACGCAATGTCGAGCATCTCGGAAGTGATCGCGCATTCCAGATTCATGCGCGTGGCCAGCTTCGGGCGCAGCGCGCGCACGTCGGCGTCGCGGATATGGCGACGGTCCTCGCGCAGATGCAGCGTGATCAGGTCGGCGCCGGCCTCCTCGGCCTGCAGCGCTGCCTGAATCGGATCGGGATACACCGTGCCGCGCGCGTTGCGCAGCGTGGCCACGTGGTCGATATTGACCCCGAGGTCGATGACACCGGGGTTCGCGTGGAAAATCATGCCGGCTTCTCTCAGGAGAATTGGGATATCAAAGGTACTGCAGATCGATCAGGATCTGGCGCGTCTTCAGCGGCGCACCCTGCAAATAATAATGCAGCAGGAACCGCATCAGTGCGCGGCTTTGCGAAACGGTCTGCGCGCGCGAGTAATCATCCTGCGCCATATCCAGCAGCGTCTGTCCCGACACCACGGGCCAGCTCGACGGATCTGACGCATGCGCGCGCCGCACCCCGCGCTCGGGCTGGTAGACGTAATCGAGCCCTGGCTGCACGCGTTCACCCGATCGGAGGCACTGATCAAACGCTACCGCAAACCCAGTCTCCTGCAGCAACACCCGCTCGAAGCTGCGCAATACGAAGCTGGCCGGCTCGCCATGCGACAGGCGCGTCAGCGTCGCCATGTAGTGTCGGAACAGGGCCGGATGCGCGTCCTCGCGCGGGCAGAAACGCAGCAGCAGTTCGTTCAGGTAGAAGCCGGAAAGCAGTGCGTCGCCGGCAAGCGGCAGCATGCCGCCCACGTACTCCGCCTTGGTCAGCGTCTTGACCTCGCCGCGGCCGGTCCAGGACAGGGCGATCGGATGAAAATGCTGCAGCACCGCGCGCAGTGCGGAATGCGGCCGCTTGGCCCCTTTCGCGACCATGGCCACGCGACCGTGATCGCGCGTAAAAACGTCGAGAACCAGACTGGTTTCGCGATAAGGATGCGCATGAAGCACGAAGCCCGCCTCATTGGTGACGCGCAGTTCCGAGCGAGCCGGAACGATACGCATCGCGCGATCCATCATTTCGCGCCCGGCTGCCACCGAGGGGCTAACCGCCGCGTTCATGGCAGGTACTGCGCCAGACCCCAGCAGTTCCGCGGCTTCCTCGGCAATCGGGTCAGCGCTGCGCGCACGCGGCGCAGCAGCGCGGCGCACGTCAGGCATCTTGCTCACTCGTAGCCGTAGGCGCGCAGTCTGGCTTCGTTATCGGCCCAGCCGCTCTTGACCTTGATCCACATCTCCAGGTAGACCTTGCCATCGAACAGCTTCTCCATATCCAGGCGTGCCTCGGTGGAGATCTGCTTGAGCTTGGCGCCCTTGTTGCCGATGATCATCGCCTTGTGCGCGTCGCGTTCGACCAGGATCGTCGCGAAAATCCTGCGCAGGCGCCCTTCGGTCTCGAATTTGTCGATCACGACGGTGCTGGTGTAAGGCAGTTCGTCGCCGGTCCAGCGGAACACCTTTTCGCGGATGATCTCGGACGCCAGGAAGCGCTCGCTGCGATCGGTCATTGCATCGACGTCGTACATCGGCTCGCCTTCCGGCAGATACGGCCGGATGATCACCAGCAGACGCTGGATATGATCGTGCGTCTTGGCCGACATCGGCACCACCTCCCGGAACGGGAAGCGCTGCCCCATCTGCTCGAGGAACGGCATCATGACTTCGCTGCGGCCTTCGCCGATTCGGTCAAGCTTGTTGCAGACCAGCAGCACCGGAACGTTCTTGGGGAGCAGCGACAGCACCTTCTCGTCATCGGGGCCGAAATAGCCGGCTTCGACAACAAACAGCACGATATCGACCGACGACAGCGTCGACGTCACGGCGCGGTTCAGGGAGCGGTTCAGCGCGCTGGCGTGGCGGG